>NZ_CAMHRZ010000250.1 GCF_946187255.1 uncultured Ruminococcus sp. | reverse complement strand
CTCCGCAAGCCTTTCGCGAAAGGCTTGACCCAAAGCTCGGTTCGCGGCTTAGTTTAGTTTGTGGCGCAAGTTTGCTTCCGCGAACGTACTATTTTTTGCTGCATCGGCTGTGGCTCTCGCTGTTGTGAAAAAAAGGTGTATAATATCCGAGTATATAGAGAAAAGCCTTGATTTCGGCAGAACAATGTGATATAATGATACGGACAGAGTATAAGTCTTTGTATCCATCATGCCGCTAAAGGAGCGATCACTGTGACAAAAAGAATAACTGCCGCTCTTCTGGCGATCGTTGTGTGTGCGGGCACTGCTGCCTGCGGTAACAGTCGGGGCGGCGGAGATAACTCAAAAGCTCTGAACACTGACAAGGCAAACGTGACCTCGTCCGATGAGGACAGCACAGCTGATACCGAAAGTTCAGCCGACAAAGCGGATAAGGATGCTTCCTCTGCGGCCGAGACTACCGCACCGATACCCGATGATGACGGCGGTATGACAAAGCTCACAAGCCTTGATCCCCGCAATATCACGGTGGAAGTCCTGAACGGTGAGGATGCGCCCTCGAATGAGGAGATGCTGCCCTTTGCAGAACTGGCAGCGGAGCTTTACAGTGCGGCACAGCAGCGGGACGGCGGCAGTTTCCTGAAACTGACAGCGGCAGATACGCTGAGAGATGAGTATATCAAAGAAGCGGCGCAGGATGATGCGGCGGACGATGCCAGGTATGCGGTACTTTCGCAGGCGGCGCAAATGATGATGCAGTGTGCCGAAGAAAAGGGTGCTGAGGGACACAGTCTTCTTTCGGGTGAGTCGGAGGAAGAAGCTGCGGATGCTTTTGATGAACTGTTCGCGGAGCTGGATGCGGAGCATATAGCAGACAGTATCTACAGCAGCGGTGACGAGCTGACACCTTTGGGGGCGTTTGACGGCGATGCATCGGCAAACGTAGTTATCAAGGATATCTCCCGCATCGGTGATGATATCTACATCATTTTTGATATGACTGTACACAGCGGTGACAGGGTGTACTGCTTTGAGGATGTTCATGCCTGGCGTGTCGGCGGGAAGTACGGAGAGATTGTTCTCGCGGGCGGCACTGAGGATGTTTCCTCTGACGACGGTAACGATGATGAAGCGGACCCGCCGGAAGAAGATGATACGGAAAGCCATCAGGCGATGACTGCTGTGAAGCTGGCTTACTATGCGGTGGCGGAGTACTGCGCGGATACATACTCGGGCGGCGGGGATATTGACCAAAAGCTGCATGAGGATTTCCCCGCAGGCATGACGGATGAGGGACTGGATATCTCAGGCGGTTCTCCCAAAGCAGCGGGCGACAGGGTGATATACGATGCTTTGCACAGCAAGGGATATGAGAGCGGCAGAGTATCGCTGGGAGCTTATGACGAGGAAGACGGTACGGTGGATGCGGCATACTTCACCGCCGAAAACGGCGATAAGATAAGGTACCCCTTTGAAAATACGCAGATGGTAACGCCCCATAAGGACGGCAATGACAACGGACAGGTACGTTGACGGGGATACGGAAGATAAATATATTAAGGAGCGAATATAATATGATAAAGAAAATAACAGCAGCGATGATAGCACTGATCATGTGTGCAGGTCTGGCAGCCTGCGGAAATTCCGAAGAGGAGAAGGAGCAGGAGAGCAAGACTGCGACAACTACCACAGCGGCAGACAGTGCAGAGGACAGCGTTGAAGATACCGATGGCGGTGATGACGCTGTGACTACCGACGGACAGGATGTTACCGACGACGGAAACGCCGATGACGACAGCAGCGGACAGAGCGATGTGCTCACAGGCGAAGCTGCGGCGGGTATGAATATGCGTCTTGTGAAAGAAAAGAACCTGATAGTACTCGATAACGGCGATCTGGAAGCACAGCCCACCGATGAGGAGCTGGAAAAGGCTATCGAGGCAGCGCTGGCTCAGTATGAAGCGGCGGCAAATAAGGATCTGAAAGCATTCATGGCAAGCCTCAACCTCAAAGCAGTTGAGAAGCCGCTGATAGAGATGTGCAAGACCACCTACGCTATGGAGCAGGAAGATATAATAGCTATGATGGAGAACGGTATGCCTGCACAGTACCAGATCGTAAGCGATGCGGCAGACCTTTTGCAGAACGTGGGCGATCAGGATGTTATCGAGAAGATGTACGAAGCGGGCGATAACAGCGATGTTTCCCAGCTGGATAAGCTGATACCCCAGCTGATCGACAGTGTGACCGCTGATTCGGAAGTTGTGAAGGCTGATATAGGCTCGGGCACTATTTTCAGAGCTGACAATGCTGTGGAGCCGCTGGAGGAGCGCAATGATTCGACCATATACGGCGTAATGGTGGAATCCTGCGGCAAGGACGGTGACGATGTCTTTATGAACATCACCATATCGATGCTCACGGAGAATTACGAGTTCGCACTCAACCAGGTGGAGATATGGGGCGTTGGCGGCGAATACGGCGCGTACATCCTCGATACTGCCCGCAATGAAAAGTCGGAGGATCTCAAGGGCATAACAGCTGAGGATATGTACAACAAGCTGCAGTCGGGCAGCAGTTCGGAAGAGGTCACTGCAGAAGACGGCGAGTGAGCATGATCATGCGGAGGAGAATATGAAAAGACAGGATTATCTCAGCTGGGATGAATACTTCATGGGTATAGCACATCTTTCAGCAAGAAGGAGCAAGGATCCAAATACGCAGGTAGGCGCGTGCATAGTATCGGAAGAGAACAAGATACTTTCGGTGGGCTACAACGGTATGCCCACAGGCTGTGACGACGACGAGATGCCGTGGGAAAGGGAAGGCGATTTCCTGGAGACCAAGTACCCCTTTGTATGTCACGCAGAGCTGAATGCGATACTCAACCGTTCAACGGGGAGCCTGAAAAATGCGAGGATATATGTATCCCTGTTCCCCTGCAACGAGTGTGCAAAGGCGATAATACAGAGCGGCATAAAGGAAGTGGTATACGGTGACGACAAGTACGCCGATACCGATATCGTAAGAGCGTCAAAGAAGATGTTCATGATGGCAGGCGTAAAGCTGCGCCGCTATGAACAGAGTGACAGGATAATTACCATCGAATTATAAAAAGCAGCACCCGCAGCGGTATCAATGCCCGCTGCGGGTGTTTTTATGCTGTCTGCTTACTTTTGTTTTCTGTATCTTTATCTGTTTTGTTATTTGTCCCTTCCTTTTTTTACCAGCCCATGTCAATGAGCCAGTTGTTGAGTTCCTTTTCACGGTCGCGCAGAGGTTTGCTGCGGTCAAGGCTGAATTCGCCCTTGATGCTGCCGTCCACGATGAACAATACTCTGCTGCACTTTGCCGCAACCTTTGCATCATGGGTAACGAGCATGATGGTGGTGCCCTCCTCGTTGAGCTTTGTCAGCTCTTCCATAACTTCCTCCGATGAAGTGCGGTTGAGTGCGCCTGTGGGTTCATCCGCGAATATCATTTTCGGGGAGTTTATCATGCTCCTGCAAATGCAGGCTCTTTGCAGCTGACCGCCCGATACTTCGTTGATATCGTTTCCCGCTGTTTCAATGATGCCCAGCTTTTTCATGAGCTCCTGCCCGCGCTTTACTGTCTCTTTGCGGGGCTCCTTTGTCTTTTTGGATTTTACTGCGGGAAGTATGATATTGTCAAGTACGGTGAGGTTCTTCATCATGTACATCTGCTGGAAAATAAATCCCATATCATCCAGCCTCATCTCGGCTAGCTCGTTCTCTTTCATGTCAGCCATATCCCTGCCGCAGAACTTTACCGAGCCCGCAGTCATCTTATCCATGCCCGACACGGTATACAGCAGCGTTGACTTGCCCGACCCCGAAGGTCCCATGACAGCCACCATTTCGCCCTCATTCACGGTAAGGTCGAGATTGCACAGCACGTTGTTCTGTCTTTTGTTTACAACATAGGTCTTGCAGAGGTCCTTAACTTCAAGTACAGTATTCATAATGATTCTCCTTTTCAAGTCGTCTCCCGGACTTTGCGTCCTGTTGTCCTTTTCTGTATATCATGATAGCATGGAAATTATTAAATAGTCCTTAAATCGATATTGTTTCAAAGTAAACTGCCGAGAACATCACAGGCAGTTTCCAGACGGACTACATCAAGAAGAACGCAGAGTTCAGGAGCAAGGCAGGGCTTAACTGCTATATCGAGCGTAAGGACGGTTTTCGGTGCTGTGACTGGTGCGCAGGACTGGCGGGGCGGTACAGATACCCCGATGAAGTCCCGAAGGACGTGTACAGGCGGCATGATAACTGCACCTGTGATGTGTCGTATATATGCGACAAGGGCAGGCAGAATGTGCATACCAAGCAATGGCTGAATAGTCAGGCTAAGGCTCAAAGGATAGAGTATGCGGCAAATATTCAGAAGCCGATGAAACTGACCAGGGCAGAAGCTAAAGAACTAGAAAGAAAGCAATTGACAAAGGCTTCTGATAGTGTTATACTTAGACTAAAAGATACCGATGCATTATTCCATGCCGTTTCAGATAAAGCCATCCGAAGCGTACCATTTATTTCTGTTTTCGGTGATAAAGAAAAGGACGAAGCACATAAGAAAGCAAGCCAAGAACTGTTAAAAGTAGCAAAAAGCGTAAATAAGCCTGTTGGTACTGAAATCGCCGCTACATATAGTTCGGATATGAAACACATAATCGGCATGAGCATCGGTGATGTGGGGTCGGTGAGTATGCCGCCATCGGATAAACCTTACCATGCTTTTCACAATCATGGCAGTGATGAAACTTTTAGTTTTACAGACTTGCTGAACTTTTCATCTGACGATAATATGATAAGTCTTACTGCACAGGGCAATCGAGGCAGTAAGTATGTTATTACTTCGAACGCTAACAGTGATAAGGATGGATATAGATATTATCTTAAAATTATGTCAAACGAGATCATTTTTTCTGCTGATGGTGTTGACTTTACACTAGATTCTATCTATGGCGATGATCGGGATAAAACAAAGGCTTTGATTCAAAATTTGTCAGAAGATAATTTCAAGAGTTTGAAAAAAACTGTCGTGTTGAAAAC
>NZ_CAMHRZ010000249.1 GCF_946187255.1 uncultured Ruminococcus sp. | reverse complement strand
AGCCTGCTGGCGCGAGGCTTGACCGCGCGCTTTGTCTCGCACACAGCTTTGTTGTTCTTACCCAACTCAGTCTGCGTCATAGTTTCCTGCGTTCTCAGCTACGCTATCCTAAGCACAGCGAACTCACGCTCCTGCCAACAATTATGAATTATGAATTATGAATTATGAATTGACTAAAAGTTTTTGATGCCTTTCACTTTCGCCGCCAGCTTAGATACATCCGTCACATTCAACGTGCCATCCTTGCTCACATCCGCTACAGCCTGCTCATAATCGCTAAGCCCCTTTATCCCCTTGACGTGTGCCGCCGCTTTGGAGATGTCAGTAACGTTTATCACACCGTCACCATTCGTGTCACCATACTCGTAAAGGTATGCATCTATCCAGTAGCATCCTTCACTGTATCGCGCTTTTATCGTGCGGGGTACTTTTCCCTCCGCTTTCAGCCGGAATGTCGAGGTGTAGCTCTCATCAAGATTACAGGGGTAGTATTTGCCGGGATAGATCAGTGTCGTCAGCATCAGCTGTTCCTCACCGTATTCACCGGGTATATATTCCTCGACCGTCAGCGGGTATATGCCCTTTACGTTTATCTGCACGGGTGAACTCATAAATGATGAGTAGAACCCTTTCGCCTCATCCTCAAACTCCACAGCGTATGCTATCACCCTGTTGTGCATCGAGTAGTCCACATTGCCTATATCATCCAGTGTTTCCCACCAGTCTTCCTCAGGATTAAAGATCTCCCAGCCCTGCCATGAGATCTCGCCGCTGCCTTCGTAAGTCACTTCGGGGGCTTCGGGAACTTTCAGCGGTGTGCCGACCGTTTCCTCAATGGTGGTGGGAACTTCCCCTATCAGCGGCTGGTCGGGCGCATAGCATACCGTGTTGTATGCCCTGTCTGCCACTGTTATGCTGTATTCTGTCAGGTCGGTCACGTCGTAAGTCAGCGTGTAATTGCCCTCCTCATCGGGAACAGCGGGTATAGCATCAAGGAAGTTATACGCCTCGCGATTGCTGTACCATTTCATATCTCTTATATATGACAGAAGATCGGTGGAATGTGTTGCGGGCGCTGAGTTCTGAGTGTCTTCGTAATCGCCCTGCAGTTCGTAATCGTCGTTGTTCATCATCAGCAGATCGTTGAATATGGTGGTATTGCAGTGATCGGCGGGTTCCTTGCCCGCTTCACTGCCCTTGCCGTTGCCGATGATGTAGAAGCCTTCGGGGTTGGCATCCTGCGCTTTGATGGTCAGCAGTTTTCTGCCGTCCTTTTCGGTGAAAGTCACGTCTTTCAGCTTGGGCGCGGTCAGGTCAACGTTGAACTTGAATTCCTTCACCTGCATTTTCTCCTCCGCACCCGGTGCGAAGATGTGAGCTTGTATCCTGCCCGTATATTTGCCCTCAGCAATGCCGTTTTCAAGATATATCCTTATACCGTTCCTATCCCGCGCATTGATATCCGCTTCAACGGTCGCAGCACCGGGAACAGGTTCGCCCTTTTCGTCAAATATCTCGATCTTTGGGATATGACAGTCACGTTCGGTAGTGAAAGTATATCCCAGTATGTCGGCAAAACCGTCAAAGTTCGGCGAGATGAAATATTCGTGGTTTATTGCTTTGAAGCTTGCCTCCCGGTATTCATCTTCGCTGCTGTCCTCTCGGTATAACAATTTGTTAGCCTGATAGAACTGTGATAAGGACAGTGAAGCAGGGAACATCGCTCCGTCTATGTCCGTGCACGGATAGGTGCTGTATCCCGGTGATCTGTGTGCTTCTATATCGTCCTCGCCGATTATGGGTGCCTGTGTCCAGTCTCCCCTGAAACCGAGAACGGGCATGGAAATATCACAGCAGTTCTCCGCACCGCTGAGGTAGAAGAAGCCCTCCACGAACCAGCCGTTGGTGAACGATGCATCGTTCGCCGCCACATCCTCCGCATTCAGGGTGACATTCACGGTAAAGGAAACTTTCTCGCCTGCGGGAACGGACAGCATCTCTGCGGGATAGGTGATCTCGCATCTCACAGGCTTATTGCCTTCGATAACGACTTCGTCTTCACTTTCTATGATGGGTTTGTCGGTGGAGAGTTCCAGCACCGCATCGGTGAACTTAACGTCCTCACCGCTGAAATTATCCAGGGTCACATCAAAGGAGAAAGTGCTTTCCAGCTTGTCGCCCAGTTCGGCAGCCGCCTTTCCCGTTCCCTGCATGATGACCTTAGCCTCTTCCAGCTTGCCCATATTCACAAGACCTGCGCCCTGTCTTCTCGGGGACAGCGCCATTTCTTCGCCAAAGGGGCCGGCCAGCATGGGGTCAGCCAGCGTCATCAGCAGGTCCCTGATCTGTGCCGCCTTATCACAGCCCTTTCTTGCGGTGCCTGTCTTTTCAAGATACTCGTTCACCACAGCACAGCATCCCGCGATATAAGGCGAAGCCATGGAAGTTCCGCCCATATAGGAATAGCCGTCATAGGCGGCAGACTTTATGTCCTCACCGGGTGCCGTTATCTCGGGTTTAAGGGCGAGATCCTGTCTTGTGCCCTTGGAAGAGTAATCCGCTATCTTAGCATCCACCTTATCGGGGATGCTTGATAATACGCTTGTGAATTCCAGCGTCTTGTCCTCCCGTGCTTTCAGCATTTCGTAAGTCTCTCTGTCAATGAAAAGTCTCATCTCGTAGGGGTTTTTGTATTTGTCGTAGTCTGGGAATTCGTCACCCTCAACATAGATCAGAAAGCCGTTTGCCCAGCGATATTTTATCTCATCCCTGATATCAGCGAGATCATCGGCGGACTTCAGCTTCAGCAGTGCGATCTTTCCCGCCATAACATCCTTTTCGGGAAGTTCTTCGACAGTGCCGCTGCCGCAGTCGATATATCCCGGTTCGCTATCGTAGAGCTCATAGCCGTAATTCCTGTATGGGACGGGGGTGCCGTCTTTCAGCGCGATATTTATATCGTACTTCACATCCACCTCAGCCGCCGCCACAGAAATGCATCCGTCCCTGTCGGCAGGGGAGTTCAGCGAAGATTTGTCCACCGAATCGGGGGTCGCGGTCGGCTCTCCGTTGTTGCCTGCGGAAGCGCATACCACCACTCCTGCATTGGCAGCATTTTCCAGCACATCGTCGTATATGCTGTCCATGTTGGGATTGGGCGCGCGCTTGCCGAAGCTCATATTGATAACGTCAGCACCCAGCTTCACCGCATCCTCAATGCCTGCCACCGCAGCCGCATCCGAAAGCCCGCTGCTCTCCATATCGCAGGCGCTGATGAATATGATCTGCGCATCGGGTGCCACACCGTGCAATTTTTCGCCGTTTTCGGTGGTCACGCGGTTGCCCGCCGCAATGCCCGCAACATGGGTGCCGTGATATATCCCTTCGTTGTCGCTGGAAATGTAGTAAGGGTCATATTCCATTTTGGCATAGTTGACGGCAAAGGGCAGCTTGCTGCTGTAGTATACTTTGTCGGGGTCGAGGGCGCAATTCAGCCCGCGTTCATCAATGATCCTCGCCACATCTTCCTTTGTGAGCTTGTACTCCACATCGTCCCCCAAGGGCGCGAACATCTCGTGTTCGGGGCGGATCTCCGTATCGATGACAGCCACCACCTGACCCTCACCCGTGCAGCCTGTGCTGCTGATGAAGCCCTCAGCGCCCGTCAGTTCGTTCGCCTTGTTCATCTCGGGAATCTCCATCACGGTGGATACCGCCGCATCCTTTACACCGCTCAGCCCCTCGATATCGTCCGCCAGTTCTTCGGGCACAGTGCAGGCAAAGCCGTTGAACACCGAATCGTAGGTGAAATCCATCGTCGCCTGCGGGTAAAGCCCCAGTATCTCATCGAAGACCCTGTCGCGGTTGTTGGCAAGCTGTATCGCGCGGTCGCGGGCAAATTCGCTGTCCAGGAAGTCAGCCCCCTCCTCAGCGCCCTCCGCCGCCAGTATCGGGTCGCCGTACAGCGTCACGATGACTTTCACAGGCTCGCTCTCAAAGCTCCTGCTTTTCTGCTCCGCCTGCACAGCCGTCGGTGCCACAGCATTGAAGGTCAGCGAAGCCGCCGAAAGCACCCCCGCAATGCGGCGGATAAGTTGTTTGTTTTTCATTTTCCTATTTTTCTCCTTTCGTGAATGATTTAGGGTATTTCTGTAAATTTGTGAAAAAGAAAACTTTATGTATCAATTATACAGCAAAAATTGGTGGGTGTCAATGGGTCTGGGGGCTTTTACGGCGAAAAAAAAAGAACGGGAATGCGAAGCGCGTTCCCGTTTGCAGGACTTATCATTCGGGCGTATTATCAAGGTCCATCGCCCCGTAGACCATTGCTCTCGCATAGATGATCTTTTGTTCATCGTCTGCCGAGTAAAAGGCAAGGTAGTTCCCCACAGTGAAGAAACGATAGCCCTTGTCGCTGTACCGTTTCAGCGGGTGAAGAGGATACATCTGCGGGTGAGCGGTCACCTTGCCGAAAGTGTTCTTTACATTCCTGTAAAACACCGATGCCGCAGTGGGATTGTACAGCTTGTTAATCATATAGTCGAGTATGCCGTCGAGGTCTTTTTCAAAAGTCTCCGTAAATACCAGCCTATAAACCATACTTATCCTCAAGCCTTGCGAACGCCTCATCAGCGGGAACTGTCCTGCCTTCGGCAATATCCCTGTCGCTTGCATTCAGCTTGCCGTCAAGCTCTTCCTCGCTGCGGACGATGACCCGCGCAGGCGCAGGCAGCTTGACTTCAAAAGGGATGCCCCCCACCAGACTCACCTGACACAAAAACATATTTATCGCTTCCGACACGGATATCCCCAGCATATCGAGGGCGGCTTCCGCATTGTTCTTCACGGTGCTGTTCACACGCACATGGATAGTCTCATTCTTAGTCATAGCCCAAACTCCTTTCGGTCTGTATATTATATACATTGTATCACGTTTTGTATGCAATGTCAATGCGATTATGTAAAAACCGTTCCCGCCTGACAGAAAAATGCAAAAGAAAAACCCATCAACACGGTGAAAACCATGTCAATGGGTATTTGTTATACGCGCCAGGAGGGACTCGAACCCCCGACCTACTGGTTCGTAGCCAGTCACTCTATC
>NZ_CAMHRZ010000248.1 GCF_946187255.1 uncultured Ruminococcus sp. | reverse complement strand
TTTTTGCTTTGCAACACTCATTTGATTACTCTTTTGAAGATTTTTTCTCATCACTTCATATACACTATTCCCAAACACGCTGACTCCGTCGTACACATTTTTCACTGCCGCGATAACTTTGTCATCTTCCATTTCTTTCAAAATTAAACTCTCCAGACTATTTTTAATGAGGGATCGGTATTACTCCGCATTTGACGGCTCGGTTATCTCCAGCTCCATAAAGCTGTCGATCTTCCCATTGTGAACAAAAAACATATCGTACTGTCCCGCAGCAGACTCATCAGAAGCCACACACATACCGCCTATATCGCCGTAGTTCTCCCTGTCGGGGGTATTTCCCAGCTTGTTCGCGTAGCCGTCCTTGTCGCTCAGTTCCGCCAGCTTTTCTTCGGTCAGCGCATTTCTGTCCTCAATATCCTCATGGCGGCAGATATACACGTTCCAGGGATCATCCGACTCGGTATCGATATACATCTCGAAAACCTCGTCCAGTTCAAACTCACAGTTCGGGGAAGTCTTGGTAAATCCTTCCTCCGCCAGCTTCTCGATGCCGTCGGTGGTCTTCCACGTTGACTGCGATTCCAGTATTATCCCGTTTATCACCGAAGGCTCGCCCTCTGTCATATCCTGCAAAAGACCTATGGTGCTCTCCTCTTCGGAGTCAGTACCTTCATCGCTGCTTTCCGCAACGACACCGGGCTTTTTGCTTTCTTCGTTATCGTTGTTGTTTTTGTTGTCAGCACAGCCCGCCAGACAAAGCGCGGCTGCCGCAGCTATCACAAGTGACTTCTTACGCATAGCTTTCTCCTTTTTTCGCGGCGGCATACAGTGAGCGAAATGTATTCCGCTTGCTGTTACTGCTACCTAAAAACGTATCTCTCATGTCCTTAAAACGCAAAGACCGACGGAACAAGACCGTCGGTCTTCACGGAATGACCGTTTACCAGTATGCAAACACAGGCGTATCTAACGGCACGTTATTGTATATGTACTCCGCCGTATCGTATGGCAGATTAAGACAGCCGTGGCTGCCCCATGTAGCTGACTGGTACTTTGTTCCGCCGAACACGCCGCCCTGCCATGATGCATCATGGAATCCGATGCCGATGGTGCTTATATAGTTCCAGAACTCAACATACGATGCATAGGACTGACCGTCCGATGCGCCCACCAGCGTTTTACCGCGCTCTTTCAGCCACAGCTTGTACACGCCCGCAGGTGTATTTCTCGATTCGCTGGGATATCCCGATACCAGGTCGCTCTCCATCACCATCTTGCCGTCCTCGTAGTACCACATATGCTGCATCGCAAGGTCTACATCGAAGTAGGTATCCCCGAAATCCTTCGTGGGTGTGAGACAATCTGGATTGCAGGTATAGCTGTATGTGGAATCGGGGTTGACATAGTATATCGCGTCGGTATCCACCGATTCGCAGTTCTCGATAGCGTCGATGATGAAATTGGTCATACCCTTCTGGTCGAGCCACCATCCGTAGCAGCCCTGTCCCTGAGGTATGGTTATCTCGCCCCTGCTGGTGGAATTGAATGTCCTGTCCTTGCCGAAGGTATCGTACTTATCCGCAAGTCCCTCAACATAATGCTCCACCTTAGAACGGTCTACCTCCAGCGCATTGACAGGGGCATTCTCGTCATAGTTCACCCAGTCCATGATGGTATTTCCGTCGATCATCTCGGTATCGAGTATAAAATCAAAGGATATCTGTATATTATGAAGATTGTTCAGCTTCGCACAGTCTTCCGTAAGCTCCTCCGAGCGCAGCTTAGCGGTCTTGTAGCAGTCCACTCCGCCGATGGCGATGTCGAAATTCATCTTGTCAAGCTCCTGCTCGACATAATCGTATACCAGCTGTATCTTTTTCTCGTCGATGGTATCGCCGTCCACCTCAGATACGACGCTGAAACTGCCGTTGTCGTTGCGCTTTATATAGGCATCCTTTGGCGCTACCGCCTTCTGATCCTTCAGCAGCTTGTGCGACAGCTGTTTTTCCAGCAGTTTCTTGTCATAGTGGAAATCATCAGCAATGGTAAATTCTTCCTTCTCAAACATTGCATTGACCCACTTGCCTTTGTCCTGCTCGTTGTAATATTTTTCCAGCATCTCTTCGGTATTATCCACATAGCCTATATCCGACAGCTTGATATTCAAGCCGGTGCCGTCCTTTTTGGTTATGTATACCGTTTCGGGTATCACTGCTTTCTTTTTCAGCTCGTTCTTTGCCTGCTGCTTATCCATGCCGCCCACATTTACGCCGCTGATATAGGTGTTCTCCAGGAAGCTGTCCTCATAATTCTTCCTGCCCGCAAAATAGACACCGCCCGCTGTCACAATGCCCGCCAGCACTATGCAGGTACACAGCATAGCCACCTTTGTGGCTGACAGCCTGTTTTTCTTCTTTTTCTTTTTGGAAGTGCTTTTCTTACTTGTACTTGTTGTTGACTTTTTGCTGCCTGCGCTCTTTGATGAACTGCTGCTCTTCTTTTTGCCCGAGCTGCTGCTTTTTGTGCTGCTGCCGCTCCTGCTTTTTGCGGAACTGCCGCTCTTACTGCTGCCGCCGCTCCTGCTTTTGCCCGAACTGCCGCTCTTCCCCGCACCCGCGCTCCTGCGCTTGCCCGAAGAACTTCTCGCTGCCGTTCCCGCACTTGCAAAGGCATAGTCATCAAAAGCATCCTCACCGAAATCAGTAACGCCGCCCGCAGCTGCCGCAGGCATTTCGTCATAGCCCTCTGTTGCAGCCATATTCCGCGCTATCATCCGTGCGAGGTCTTCTTTTTTATTCTCCATCAAAAAAATCTATCCTCCCGAAAATCGATCGTAAATGACAAATCTTTCCTTACATCTGTCCGAAGACAGAATTCCATTCTTTATTATACAACATTTATCCGTCTTTTTCAATAGTTTTTTGCACGAATTTTTCGCGATTTGCGCCATCCTCATCGGCATGATGTCAGCGCTGTCATTTCGGCACTCTGCGACCTTATCCGAGCGCCCCGATGATTTGTACATTATACCTAAGTTTAAAGCTAACAAGCTTGTTTGCATTCTAAATTCGCATTAATTGACAAGATAGGAAATTTAAGTTATAATTTATGGTGTAAGAGTATAATAGTTTTAAGTGAAAGGGCAGCCGGGTGGCTGTCAAGGAAAGAAAAAGGAGTTAAAAAATGTCAAATCTATTCAGCATTTTAGTAGCAGTCGGCGGACTGGCATTGTTCATGTTCGGCATGAATACGCTGAGTTCGGGTCTTGAAAAGACAGCGGGCGGGCTTATGGAAAAGGTGCTTGCCAAAGTTTCGGGCAATATCTTTACAAGCATAATTTTCGGCGCCATCGTCACGGCTGCGGTGCAGTCCTCAACAGCGACCACCGTGATCGTTATCGGTCTCGTTAACGCAGGTCAGCTAAAACTTAAAGGCGCGGTGGGCATAATAATGGGCGCCAACATCGGCACCACCATGACAGCGCAGATACTCAGGCTGGCGGGACTTGAAAACTCGGATAATTTCTTTATCAACCTCATCAATCCTACGCATCTGTCGTCATTGCTTGCAATTGTCGGCATACTGTTCATAATGTTTGCGAAAAAGAACAAGCGCAAGACTATCGGTGAGATACTTATCGGCATATCGATACTTTTCCTGGGCATCAACACCATGAAGAGCTCGATAACACCGCTGATAGAGGGCAGCGACAAGATACATGATATTTTCAGGCTGCTCCAGAACCCCGCGCTGGGTATCCTTGTGGGTATAATCATCACGATATGTACGCAGTCCAGTGCGGCTGCCGTTGCGATATTGCAGGTCATCTCAAAAGGCTCGGGCGGTGCGGTACTGTTCGCATCGGCATTCCCGATCATCATGGGCACCAACATCGGTACCTGCGCGACACCTGTGCTGTCGTCGCTGAAATCCTCCAAGAACGCAAAAAGAGCGGCTCTGCTGCACTTTTACTTCAACTTTATCGGCACGATAATCTTCCTGCTGGTGATATACATCGTCCAGTTCACAGTGGGCTGGAGCTTCTGGGACAAGGAATTCACAATGGATAACATTGCGAACTTCCACACGCTGTTCAACGTTACTGTTACCGCGATATTCGTTCCCTTTGCGGGACTGCTCGAAAAGCTCGCCTGCGTCACCGTCCGCGACAAGCCGGGCGAGGAAGAGGACGTTTTCTCAAAGGAAGATCTGCTGGACGAGCGCTTCCTGGTAACTCCCAATGTGGCTATCGCCCAGACAAAGGAAGCAGTTGTCCAGATGGGCATATACGCAAAGAAGAACTTCGAGGCTGCCTGTCAGCTGTTTGACAAGTACGACCTGAAGGAACTGGAAAAGATCAACGAGCGTGAGGAGCTTCTCGACAGACTGGAAGACCGCGTGGGTCAGTACCTCATCAAGCTCAACGACTGTAAGCTGAACGAGGACGAGGGACGAATGGTGACAACGCTGTTCCACCTGATAAGCGAATACGAGCGTATAGGCGACTATTCCGTTAACCTGTGCGAGACTGCGGGCGTGCTGTTCGAGGAGGAGGCAAGGTTCTCCGACCGTGCAAACAGCGAACTGATGGTGGTACACGGGGCTATCTCCGAGATAATAGATCTTGCTATCGAAGCCACCAAGACAATGGATATGACTGTGCTCACCGAGATAGAACCTCTGGAGGAGGTCGTTGACCGCCTTGTGGAGGAGCTGAAAGCCGTTCATATCGACCGTTCAAAGAAGGGTCTGTGTGCCATAGAAGTTGGCATACACTTCCTGGATATACTCACCAACGTGGAAAGGATATCCGATCACTGCTCGAACATAGCGATATACCTCATATCCACCAAGCAGCAGTACGAGAGCCTTAAAAAGCACGAATACCTCGATGATCTTCACAAGCACGGAACGGTGATCTACGAAACAAAGCTGGCTGAATACAGCGAAAAGTATTCACTGAAAGCACTGGCATAAAAACAAACGCTGCGTGATCTGCGCAGCGTTTTTTATTTGCGTAAGGACAAAAAAATTAATGCTCACTTTTAATTCGGCGTGAAAATGAGCATTAATTTTCTTATAGAATTATGAAAGGGATTTGAT
>NZ_CAMHRZ010000247.1 GCF_946187255.1 uncultured Ruminococcus sp. | reverse complement strand
TGGTTTGATTTTTATTAAGTATTATAAGTTGTTTGTATGAAAAAACGGCATTTTATACAGTACTGTGCACAACTGGAACTTTTTGGCGGTATTGATTGCACAGTTCAAAAAATATAAGAAATACTATAAATATATGAATAAGAATACCGCATACAGCTCAGTGCCGTATGCGGTATATTTTTTCTTTGTATTCGGTGTGTTATTATTTCACCGTGATCTCCCTGCGCACCTTTTCCAGCTCGTCCACGAACAGCCTGTCCGTTGCACTCAGCCGGTAGCTGGACTGATAGATGAGTACGTCCTTGTTGGTCTTGCGGATGAGGGGGGTGCTGCGCTGTACCAGCTTGCAGCGGTCGAGTATCTCCTGCGGCATGGGCGATACCCACATATACGACTCGGGACACGCCGAGAGTATATCGAACTGACTGCCTCTTTCGTATACATAGATATGCCGCCTGTGGGGGTTCAGATCGGTGTTTTTCTTCTGGTATACCGCCGATATGTTCGGGACGGTGTTGTCTCCGTGAAGTATCTCGATGTACTTTTCAAGCACGTCTTCGGTTATATCCTTTTCCTTTGCCAGAGGGCTGTCTTCGCTCATTATCAGCACATAGTCGTACTCCCAGCTGTTGTGTATCGTAAGGTTCTTTTCTTCCAGCAGCGGGAGGAAGAAGCTCTCGTATGCTATGGGGTAGCGGATTATGCCCATGTCGTATTCGCACTCCACCACCGCACTGATAGTTTCCATAGAGTTGGTCTCCTTGATCTTTATATCCATAGCCTTCCTGTCAGAGACCTGGTTGAGAAAGCCCGTGAATGCGTGGGTTATGTAGCTTGCTCTTGGCAGCAGCAGTGAAAAGCTCACCCTGTCACTGATGTTGTCCTTGTAAAGCTCTTCCATCTTGTCCAGCTGGACGAGTATCGCTTTGGCGTACTGCAGAAAATCCTTGCCCTTTTCGGTGGGCACAACGCCCTTTGCCGATCTCTTGAATATCGGTATACCTACCTCGTGTTCCAGCTCTTTTATCGCCTTTGAAAGATTGGGCTGTCCCATATAAAGAGCCGCTGCCGCCTTTGTTATCGAGCCTAGCCGCTCCACCTCTACCACATATCTCAGATGAGTCAGATTCATATTTATCCCCTCACATATAAAAAGTTATATATTACCATGTATATTATACAATATGGATTTGTATATGTCAAGTATCACTGCTGTGCAAAGCGCAGATCGGACACGTTTGTATGTTTTTCACGGATAATTTTGCCGTGTCTATTGACAACAGGGCTAAATCATACTATAATATTTTTGTATATATTATTTCAAAGCGGGGGCTTTCCGATGGATAAAAGAGTTATAGTATACAGGATAATGCGCGGAGTATTTGCACCGATCTTCCGCGTGATCTTCTGCCCGCGAATAATAGGTGCGGGGAATATCCCCCGCGAGGGCGCAGCGATCATTGCGGGCAATCACAAGCACGCTCTCGACCCTATACTCATAGATGTATGCACCCGCCGCACTGTGCGCACTCTTGCAAAGAAAGATCTTCACGACGGCAGGTTCGGGTGGCTGTTCAGAAGTTCGGGGACGATCCCCGTTGATCTTCATGCGGCACACAATCCCGAAGCCCTGAAAGCGGCAAAGGAAGCGCTCCGTGAGGGGGAGCTTGTGAATGTATCTCCCGAAGCAAAGCGGAATTATACCGATGAACTGCTGCTGCCCTTCAAGTACGGTGCAGCTGTGATGGCGGAGGATACGGGCGCACCCATTGTGCCCTATGCGATAGCAGGGAAGTACAAGCCCTTCGGCGGGCTGACCGTGATATTCGGCAAGCCGATCAAAGCCAAAGGAAGTGCAGCCGCGACAAACAGACATCTTTATAACACAATTGCCGCACTATTGAAAAAGATAATGCCAAAGGCGGAACTTGAGTCCAAAAAATTTACCACATTTGAAGAATGGAGCAGACAGAATGAAAAGACATCTTGAATACCCCAAATGTTCTCTTTACAGGTATCTTGCTAATACCGCAAAGAAGTATCCCGATTACGATGCTATCAACTATTACGGCAAAAAGCTGACATACCGCCGCCTGATAGGCGAGATAAGCCGCACTGCCCGTGCGCTGACTGCGGCAGGTGTCCGCAAGGGAGACAGCGTATCGGTATGCCTGCCGAACATACCCCAGGCTATATTCCTGTTTTATGCTATAAATAAGGTGGGCGCTGTGGCGAACATGATACACCCCATGTCAGCCGAAAATGAGATGATACGCTATATGGAGCTTACCGAGAGCAGATATATCTTCTTCCTCGATTCGATAGCGGACAAGGTGAGAAAGGTCTGTCTTAAAGTCTGCCCCGAAAAGGCAGTGGCAGTAAATGTAAGTGCTTATATGCCTCCGCAGGTGCAGGTGGGCTACTTTGCAAAGCTGAAAGGCAAGCTGCCCGAGATAACAGGATTTGACAGCTGGTCTGATTTCATATCGGGGGCAAAGGGTATCACATATAATATCAACGCGGAGGTCAAGCCCGACGATACCGCGGCTATACTTTACAGCGGCGGAACGACTGGCGTTCCAAAGGGCATAATGCTGACTAACCTCAACTTCAATGCCCTCGCCGATCAGAGCATCGATGGTACAGGCACGCTGTACGCAGGGGAGAGGATGCTCTCCATAATGCCAATATTCCACGGTTTCGGGCTGGGCGTGTGCATACACACTCTGCTGATACTGGGCGGCACAGCGATAATCCTGCCGAAATTCTCGGCGGCGGAGTTCCATGAGCTGCTGTTCAAGTACAAGCCCAATATCATCTCGGGAGTACCCGCGATATATGAAGCGATGCTGAAGAACACGGATTTCGCGGGCAAGGATATGAGTTTCCTGAAAACCGTTATCTCAGGCGGCGATTCCCTTTCGGCAAGCTCCAAGAAAAAGCTGAACGCACTGCTTGCCGAACACGGAAGCACTGCCCGCGTGAGGGAGGGCTACGGTCTTACGGAATGTGTAACAGGCTGTTGTCTGCTGCCCGAGGAGTCCGATAAACTGGATAGTGTTGGTCTGCCCTATGCCGATACCTATTTCAAGATAGTGGATACCGAGGGCAACGAGCTGCCCGCAGGTGAGACAGGCGAGATAATACTCCGCGGCACTACTGTGATGAAGGGATACTACAAAGCCCCCGAAGAGACTGCCAATACTCTGCGTATGCGAGATGACGGCCATATATGGCTTCATACGGGCGACCTGGGGTATATGGATGAGGAAGGCTATGTGTTCTTCAGGCAAAGGCTGAAAAGGATGATAGTCTCGGGCGGATACAATATCTATCCGCAGAACATCGAGGAGGTAATAAACTCCCACCGCGATGTTGTAATGTGTGCGGTGGTGGGCGTTCCCGACCGGATCATGGGCGAAATGGCAAGGGCGTATGTCGTTGCCAAAGAGGGCGTGAATAAGGATGCCCTTCGCGATGAGCTGAATGATATGCTGAAAAGGGAAGTGGCGAAATATGCGCTGCCCCGTGAGATAAGATTTAAAGACAGCCTGCCCAAAACTCTGGTGGGCAAGGTAGATTATCTGGCACTTAAAGCCGAGGAGTGAGTGGAATGGAAAACAAAAAGATCCTGCTGGTACACCCGGAGATCTCGCGTACAAAGTATGATTTCGGGGGTATTATCGACAACGAGCCCCTTGAACTGGAATATATATGGGCAATGCTGAAAGATGCGGGCTATGAGCCTTATATATGGGACGGACAGGTGGAAAAGATGCCTTTTCTCATGCGTCTCAACGAGATAAAGCCCGCGGCGGTATATATATGCGGAAGAACAAGGCAGGAATACTTCATGAAGGAGTACTGCCGCAGTGCCAGCAAGCTGGGCTGCATCACTATGATAGGCGGTCTCCATGCGCAGCACTGCTACAAGCGCTTTTACGAGAACTATGTGGACTATGTGTTCCGTTCATTTGATATATTCGGTATACTCAACGTGCTGGAAAACAGGGCGCTGGATACAGTCAACGGGCTTTGCAGGCGCGATGGCAGCAAATGGGTGGAAAACAAGACTGAGCCTTTCGACATAAGCCGTCTGCCCCGACCCGACAGAACATATTTCTATCAGCACCCGCGCTACCGCTACCTCGAACTGCAGCCCTGTGCCCATGTGCGCACAGCCTACTGCTGTCCCTACAGGTGCAAATTCTGCTACCGCAACAGCCTTAACTGCGGCAAATACGTCACAAGAGATATTGCCGATGTGGTGGATGAGATAGCGGGCATTGAGTGTGATAACATCTATATCATAGACGATGATTTCCTGTTCAATGAAAAGCGCTTGCAGGAATTTATCCGCCTTGTGCGCGAGCGCGGCATACAGAAGAAGTATGTATGCTACGGCAGAGCTGATTTTATCTCCACTCACCGCGAGCTCATGGAGGAACTTAAAGATATAGGCTTTTACTACGTTCTGGTGGGACTTGAAGCCACCGATGACAAGCATCTCTTCCGCTACAACAAGAAGTCCGATCTGCACGCCAACGGTGCGGCGGTGGATATACTCAACGAGTTGGGCATAAATACGATGGGTATGTTCATCGTCGATCTCGATTTCAAGCCGGGAGATTTCCGTGCCATTGCCCGCTGGGTGAGAAGACACAAGCTGAAACACGCGGCTATATCCATATTCACCCCCGAGATGAGCAGCGAGCTTTATGAGGAATACCGCAGCAGGCTCATCACCCGCGACCCCTCCCACTGGGATTATCTCCATGTGGTGGCAAAGCCGAAGTATATGAGCGTCAAGCGCTACTATATGCATTATCATATCCTTATCGGAGGACTTTTCCTGCGGGCATGGCGGCAGGGTATATACGATTTTATCGACTATAAGTTCTTCATAAAGTCCATTGTGAAGAATATGTTCAGGTTCGGAGGTTAGTATGGGCGAGGTCTACAAAAATCCTGTCAAAAAGCTGATACCCAGCAAAATGGAAACAGGTTTTCAGCAGTTTTTGTACAAGTATGTGGGTCCGCATATCCCCGAAGGGATGACACCCAATATGATGACCACCGTAAGTGCGCTGGGCGGCTTGTTTTCCATAA
>NZ_CAMHRZ010000246.1 GCF_946187255.1 uncultured Ruminococcus sp. | reverse complement strand
GAGCTGAAAGGGCTGAACACTCAGCAGATAATCGACGGCGTTTGCCTTGACCCGAGAATAGGCAGTCACTACAATAACCCCTCATTCGGTTACGGTGGTTACTGTCTGCCGAAGGATACCAAACAGCTGCTGGCAAACTACGCCGACGTTCCGCAGGACATGATGACGGCGATCGTGCAGTCCAACCGCACGAGAAAGGATTTCATTGCCGACAGAGTGCTGGAAATGGCAGGCTATTATTCCGCAAACAGTTCGTGGGATTCCGCAAGCGAGAAGAGTGTTGTTATCGGTGTTTACAGGCTTACGATGAAGTCCAACAGCGACAATTTCCGCCAGTCATCCATACAGGGCGTTATGAAGCGTATCAAAGCTAAGGGCGCGACGGTTATAATCTACGAGCCCACCCTGAAAGACGGCGAGACATTCTTCGGCAGCCTTGTGGTGAACGACATTGAAAAGTTCAAGGCACAGAGCGCGGCTATAATCGCAAACCGTTATGATGCCTGCCTTGATGATGTGGCTGAGAAGGTCTATACAAGGGATATTTTCAGGAGAGACTGACTCCCGATCATAATATGTGTTTTACAAGTTCGCCGGCATGAGGTCAGCGGACTTGTTTTTTGCGATTTTGAGTTTAGGAACTATTGACTTTATCGCGATTTTATGATAAAAATTATAATAGGAAAAAAGTCCGTCGAACGCTTATCATGTAAAGGAACGTATCCATGAAAAAACCGGGTTTTATCAAAAAAATATCGCTGTCTCCACGCAAGCCCTTTCTGTTTGTTCTGGTGCTGGCAGTGTCTTTGTTGTTGGGGCTTATTGCCAATTTCATATCCGATGAGGTCTATGACACAGGCAGTTTTCTGCCCGAACTGGAGGTCAGTCCCGTTGCCGCAAAGGATATCGCCGTATCCGCTGACGGGCTTATAGCCGTTGACGAGATAGCGCAGTATAACTCGCTCATCTATTGCGGTGATCCTTCCACAGGCAGGATGAGGTATATGCTGGGATATGATGCTTTGTCCGAATACTGCGGTTCGCAGTCGAGGATACATATCGTTTTTGGCGATAAAGATGTGCTGTATCTGCATTACGTCACATGGACCGATCAATACAGCGCCATAAGTTCGGAGGGCGTGCTTTCCATTTCGGCGGACGGCAAAAGTATCGCGAAGATATGCGGATTTGAGTATGACGATGCCAAACTGCCCGCACTGCGTTCACCGAGACTGACAGCATTTTCCTATTCTATGGGCTATCTGCGTTTTGCCTACGTTGACCCCTCAAAGACCGAACTTTATTCCATAGATACCCGAACGGGCACCCAGACCCTTGAAGCGCTGTATCCCGCCGAAGAGGACGGCAGATATTACGGCGGTGTGTTCGCCCTTAACAGGAGATATATGCTTGTTCGCAGTGACGGAGATGTGTTTATCGCCGTACCCGATGAACCGTTGGGCGATCCTGTTTTCAGCTGCGGTCCGCCCGATGGGGATACTAAGGATACAAATGTTATCCTCAATGCGGCAGAGGCGGCGGGAAAGATATACCTTACTCTTGATTACAATCCCGAAACGGTATACTGCTTTGAGGAAACAGGCTTTACCGAAGCTGTCACGCTGCAGCAGCTTTACAATGAACCCGACAAGCATTTTTATGATGATGAGTATATCTGCATAACCTCTCTCAGCACCGACGGCAAACGGCTTATCATCGGCACCTGCTGCGATGCCTTTGCAATGTCCCCCGACGGCAGGACGGAGACTTTAAAGACTACGTTCAGGGTGCCGGTCGCATCCGAAGTCAGCTCGATACTTGATCTTATATCCGACTGTTTATTCATCATCGCGATGATACTGCTGCTTTTCCTGCTGATAGTCAAGCGCAAGCTGCTGATAAAACAGCTGATGCTGATGATACCGCTGACCATAGCTTCGGTAGTGGTGATATACTTCTTTGTGCAGCAGCACAGCACCGATATATACCTTTCCGACTGCACCAGCGAGATCAATGCGATATGTGAGCTGTGTCTTGTGAACATCGACGGTGACAGGCTGACTCCCACAAATGAGGATCTCATGTATAACAGAGAACAGCTTCTCACGATGACGAACCACAGCCGAAGTTACTGGAGCAGCAACTACAATATCCGTATCTGCATACCCGCAGGAAAGTATGCGTACATATATGCGGACTCTTCCAGTGATGCGATGCCCTATACCGATGTGACGGAGAGCTTTACCGAAGAGGAGATACTGGAAGATGCCATCGACGGCGGTATCGTAAGTATCTATGAGTACATCGATCCCGACGATCTGCTTACCAAGACCCTTTTACAGGGTGAGAGCAATTCCTATCAGGCGGTGGCGCCTATCTATGACAGCAGCGGGAACTATGTGGCGTTTATATCCGTAACCAATGACAGCTTCAACTTTGTGGATATGCAGGAGAGGATCAAAGTCGATCTCATAGTCATGCTGGTACCCATAGCGCTTGTGCTGGTGCTGGCGGTGGTGGCAGTATCCATATACACAACGGGTACCATCAAGAAAGCCACCGACACCGTCACGAAGATAGCAAACGGCGATTTCACTGCGAGAACCAGTTCCAGAGCGAGAGATGAGTTGGGTGAGATATGCCGTCAGGTGAACACGATGGCTTCCAGTCTTGATACAATGTTCAAGGAGAAGGATGCCAACGAGCAGTTCTACTACAAATTCGTGCCCGAAAAATTCCGCGAACTGTTGGGCAAGGAGAAATTCACCGACCTGGAATTGGGTGATGCCGAAAGCCGTGAGCTGACGGTGCTGTTTACGGATATCCGTTCCTTCTCTATCAATTCCGAGATTATGACCGCAAAGGAGAACTTTGAGTTCGTCAATGTGATCTACGGCAAAGCGGGTCCTCTGGTGAGAAAGTACGGCGGCTTTGTTGACAAGTACATCGGAGATGCGGTAATGGCACTGTTTGAAGACCCCGACAGCGCAGTTGCCTGCGGTATCGAGATGTATCATGATATAGTGCTGGACCCTTCCACCGCAGAGGCTTTGGGTGTAAGTGACATAAATATAGGCATTGGTGTCCATACGGGTATGGCGCGTATCGGCATCGTGGGTGAGAGCGAGCGCCTTTCGGGTACGGTCATATCTGATACCGTAAATCTCGCCTCCCGCCTTGAATCGCTGACAAAGCAGTACCATACGGCGATGCTGATCTCAAAGGATACCCTTGACCGCATGAACGTTCCCGAATCTCTTGACCTGCGTTATCTTGGCATATTGCAGGTGGCGGGAGTAAACGAGGTAAAGGCGGTGTACGAAGTCCTGGACTGCATGGACGGAGAATTAAGGCGTATACGTTCGGAGAACAAGAATGATTTCCGTGAAGCTGTAAGACTTTTCCATCTCGGCAGAAGAGGGGACGCTGTTAAACAGCTGCAAATGATAATAGATTCGGGCAGAGCGGACGATACCGTCAGGATCTATCTGGACTATATCAGCAATATGTCGGAGGATGACAAAGGCAACGTATTTCGCTCTGTGCGAAAATAGCTGAAAAAGCAGTCACGGCGGGAGAGCATATCTGCCCGCCGTTTTTCTGCGGAATGACTGTTCTGCGATTTAGTGCGCTAAACATTTTACTTATTTTACTGTATTTTACTGTAACGGAAATACAGTAAATTAAATGCCCGAAAAAGCTACGTTTCAGCCCTGTTTTTTATTTTACTGTAAAAACTGTACGGATAGAGATAAAACGTAAAATAACAGATATTTACCAATATATGGTAATTAATTATTTTTGGCTACTATATACACCCTACAGTAAATACAGTAAAATGATTTTTGGCTCTCAAACGCCGTAAAATAGGGCTTTTATTTTACTGTAAAGTGATTACAGTAAAATACAGTAAATACAGTAAAATACGTTTTGGCATTCAAAAGTGAGCCGTGAAAATATTTTTTCAAACTATGCAATCAAACTGCGTTCTGTTCCGTATTATAGGTGAAGATCTTCAGAATGTTGACCCGCGCGGGGAGGTGATAAAGGTGTTGTTCGGTATTGACGAAGTCGTTGACAGATTTGCCGATCATATTTACAGAGCGGCGTATTCCTATCTGGGAGACAGCCATGAAGCTGAGGACGTTGTCAGCGATGTGCTGATGAAGTATTTTTCGGTCTGTGAGGAGCTGGACATACAAAGCGACGAGCATCTGAAAGCCTGGCTGCTGCGCACTGCCATCAACCGCTGCAAGGACATTGTGAGGTCTGCGAGATGGAAGCGTTCGGCAGAACTGAAAGACGTTCACAAGGCTGAATTCAGCTGGTCTGAGGATGAGCTGGACGTTGAACGGGCACTTTGCAAACTGCCCGAAAAGTACCGCACCGTGATATACCTTTATTACTATGAGGAGTACAAAACAGAGGAGATAGCTCATGTACTGTGTCTTCCTAAGGGCACTGTGGTATCACGGCTGAAACGTGCGCGTGATAAGCTCAGGGACGAACTGGCTGATCATGGGAAGGAGATGAGCGTGTGAAGACTGTAAAGGATATGTATGACAAGACAAAACTTAGTGACATAAAAAAAGCAGAGCTCAAAGCAGCGCTCAAAAAGCAGTTCCCGCAGTATGATGAGTCTGTCAAGGACAGGACGGAGGTCATCAATATGGAAAATAATGTTATTACGGCTACGGGAAAGAATATAAAGGTACACAGCAGGCGTTTTGCGCCCGCAATAGCTGCGGCAGCACTTGTGGTGGTCGCAGGCGGAGCTTTTATACACAGGGTGATCCAGGTGCGAACCTATATGGGCGGCGAACCGAACACGCCCGCCGCACAGACGCAGGAGGACGAAAGTCACGAAGAAGCCGCAGGCTTTATCGAAGATTATGACAGCGATGAGGCTCACGCTGCAAAGGAGATATACTGCGCTGCAATTGCAGTGCTTACGGAGGTAACAGGATCAGATGAAATAGCACTTATTGATGACAATGTGAAGATCACCCGCGAGATGCTGTTAACTGCCCGTGAAGAAAGCGAAGAGCACAAACCGGGTATTATTACGGAAACGGAATATATCCGCAAGATAGATGATCTGCTGAGATCGGGCAATGTGGGCGACGTGCTGGATGCGGCAAAGTACGATTTTGAGATAACCTTCCGTACCGATGAGAACG
>NZ_CAMHRZ010000245.1 GCF_946187255.1 uncultured Ruminococcus sp. | reverse complement strand
AGCTTTGGGTCAAGCCTTTCGCGAAAGGCTTGCGTGAGTTTACAATCAGCTTTGCTGATTGTGGGCAGAGCCTCAATCACCAAAGTGCGAACCAAAATGCACAGCAAACTATAAGAGAAAAACAAGCGACCATTCGATAAGAAAAGCAACCACACGCCCCAAAACAGCGCGGGCGGTCACAAACAAAGCGCGTCTGCAAAAGCCCGATACCCCCACAAACTGACCGCGTGAGACACCGCCCGCGCCGAGATCAGCGGCGCCAGCTCGATGATCTCTCGACCCGAAGAATGAGGGGCGACCTGCCCGCTGTCCGTTGTGAGAGAACGGATAATGCTGAATGACATTGCTGTGTGTTTATTTTGGAGCTAACTTTGTTCGCTGAACCCTATTGCGGATGAACCTGCTTTTATCGCAAGAGAGTGAGGAACGACCGCTCAACGAGCTATCGCCGTTGAGCTGGTAGACGCGCGGCAATGTATTCCCGCACAAAGAAAGAGCGTGGACGAATGTATCGTTCACGCTCTGTTGTTTGTTTATTGCCGCGCTTTTTAGTGCGTTAGTTTGCTGTGCTTATCGAATGCACTTTTGTTGTGCTCTTATAGTTCGCTGTGCATTTTGGTTTTGTGCCTTGGTGATTGAGGGCTCTGCCCTCAAACTCCCGCAAGCCTGCTGGCGCGAGGCTTGACCGCGCGCTTTGTCTCTTTGGCAGTTTTACGCAGGATCGTTATTCGCTTTATCACGAATTATTCTGCTTCGCAACCACCGACTCACCGCAGTATATCTTACGCAGTACAGGCTTCTCGATCTTTCCTGTGGGGTTTCTCGGTACTTCCGCAAATATGATCTTATGCGGACGCTTATATCTGGGCAGCTTATGGCAGAAATCGGTTATCTCCTCTTCGGTGCAGTTCATGCCGTCCTTTATGGAGATTATCGCTGCTGCGATCTCTCCAAGTCTCTTGTCGGGCAGACCGATAACAGCTACGTCCTTCACAGCAGGATGTGCCCTGAGGAAATCCTCTATCTGCACAGGGTAAAGGTTCTCGCCGCCGCTGATGATAACGTCCTTCTTTCTGTCAACCAGGAATATGAAGCCGTCTTCGTCCTCCTGTGCCATATCTCCCGTGAACAGCCAGCCGTCTTTCAGTGTCTCTTCGGTAGCCTTAGGATCACGATAATAGCAGGTCATAACTCCGGGACCCTTAACGCAAAGTTCGCCTACCTCTCCGCGCTGTACTGTATTGCCGTTCTCGTCAACTATCTTGACTTCCCAACCGAAGCCTGCCTTACCGATAGCGCCTACCTTATGGATATTCTCCACACCGAGATGCACGCAGCCGGGGCCTATACTTTCGCTGAGGCCGTAGTTGGTATCATACTGGTGGTTGGGGAACAGCTTCTTCCATCTTGCGATAAGAGAGGGAGGAACGGGCTGTGCGCCTATATGCATCAGTCTCCACTGTGAGAGCTCATACTTGCTTATATCGATATCTCCCCTGTCAACAGCATCGAGGATATCCTGTGCCCAGGGAACCAGCAGCCATACTATTGTGCAGTGCTCGCTGGAAACCGCTTCCAGCACGAATTTCGGCTTTACGCCTTTGAGTATAACAGCCTTTCCGCCCGATATAAGGCTGCCGAACCAGTGCATTTTTGCGCCTGTGTGGTAGAGGGGCGGTATGCAGAGGAACACATCATCCTCAGTCTGACCGTGATGGTTCTGTTCAACTCTTGCGGAATGAACAAGGCTCTCGTGGTTATGAAGTATCGCCTTAGGGAAGCCTGTGGTGCCCGAAGAGAAGTATATAGCCGCATTTTCATCGTCGGTGATAGTTATATCGGGGCTGACGCTGGAGCAGTTTGCAGCCAGTCTGTCATAGTGCTCCGCAAAGGTGGGGCAGCCCTCGCCCACATAGAACAGCAGGCGGTTCTTGCTTATATCATCTACTATCTCCTCAACTCTGCCGATGAATTCGGGACCGAAGACGAGTATATCCACCTCAGCCAGTTCAACGCAGTACTTTATCTCATCGGCGGTATATCTGAAATTCAGCGGAACAGCCAGTGCGCCTGTTTTGAGTATACCGAAGTATATCGGCAGCCATTCCAGGCAGTTCATCAGCAGTATACCCACTTTATCGTTCTTCTTTATCCCGCGTGAGATGAGCAGGTTAGCGAAGCGGTTAGCCTTTTCGTTGAACACCGCCCAGGTTATCTCTCTCCTGTAGGGAACATCCGCAGTGGGCTCGATGAGCTCGTACTCCTTCCATGTTACGCGCTTTTCGCGTATCTCGGGGTTGAGCTCGACCAGTGCGGTCTTATCGGGGAACTGTGCTGCATTTCTTTCCAAAAATTCTGTTATTGGCATTATTTAACTATCCTTTCTTTATATGATACGTTTTTACGAAAACAGCCATTCCTTAGCCTTTTCGTAATCGTCTGTAAACCAAATTACGATCCCTTTTTGCTTTATCCTCACGTCCGCTTATTTTAGGTATATCTCATGAAGTCTGTACACCACGAAGTCGCCTTCCTCCAGCGTGAGGGGCGGGTGACACTGCTTGAAGCGTTCCCTTTCGGCAATATATGCATCTATCTCCTCCCGCGTTTGAAAGAGACCGTACTCATTCAGCTTGAACTGCGGGAAAACGCTGGGCACCTCATTGTACACAGCCGAATAATTATCGAAGGTGCTGTATGCATAGTCATATCCCAGAAACTTTTTCTCCACTTCGGGACAATCAAATATCGGTGCGGGTACATCCGTTTCGCACAGCAGCAGCCTGTACCTGATACCGCGTTTTTCGGCTTCGTCAGCATATTTTCTGATGTATCCGAGATCAGTGCAGGCACCTATCCACGAACTGTCGGGGATGTCATAATACGTCCTGCCGATATTCTCATCATAATATGGC
The DNA here is from genome assembly GCF_946187255.1 of uncultured Ruminococcus sp. Classification (GTDB taxonomy): domain Bacteria; phylum Bacillota; class Clostridia; order Oscillospirales; family Ruminococcaceae; genus Hominimerdicola. The sequence goes on along the minus strand of NZ_CAMHRZ010000245.1, from coordinate 2,270 downwards.
TCAAATTCTCCCGCATCATCGTCATTGAAGAACCAGTTGAGACCCGTATTTGCGCTGTATCCGCTGCCGTCTATGCCCTTGTATGCATTATCGGCATATCTCTGTATGACCACACCGTTGATATACATACTTCACCCGCCTTTATCCGCGCCATGATAGTTACCGTGAGCAATTTTATACTTTGCTGTATAAAAGTATAAAAGCTGTAAATCGCAAAAGCAATTAAGGATATTTTATCACAAACCGCCCCAAAAGTAAAGCCGAAACAGCGCATTTTTTGCACAAATTTGTCCTGCTGTCTTTTGACAGTTTGCACAACGAAACCGACACACCCAAAACTTCGCCGTTTTCGGGCAGCCGGAAGGCTATCATTGCAGTCTTTTTTACTGTCCGAAGGGATCTTATCATACTAAAGCGTGCATACAAAAAGCCCGGAAGCGCATCGCACCTCCGGACATATAGTGTGTATAGTTTTGGGTATCAGTTCTCAACGGGCGCTGTGAAGAAATTGCCCCACGCATAGCCCTCTTTGCCGTTGTACTCAACGTAGTACCAGTTGTTCTCGTTGCGGATGAACTTTACATCAACGCCTGCGGGTATGGTATCTATCGTTGTGGAGCTTGATGACGGCTCGGGATGCAGCAGCACCGCACCAACACACTTTATCATCTGTGTATTCTCGTCCTCGTCGTCCTCTTCCTCAGCCTTTGTGACCTTCTTCTTGGTGGACTTTTCGGTCTCCTCACGCTCGGTGACCGTCTTTGTCTCAGGGGGATCGTACTTTGTGGATGTTATGGTACCTGTTGCTTTGGGGCCTGTCTCATTGGCAGTAAACAGGTTCTTCCAGAACAGCATTATTACCACTATAACTATAAGGAAAGTCAGCATTATCGCAATGATACCCTTGACTGTCGAAGCCATTGCCGCTTCTCTTTCCTGCTGTTTTCTTGATTTTCTCGCGCCCTGTCTGTTGGGCTGTGCGCGTCTTGCATCCTGCTGCCTTACGGGTCTTCTCTGTCCGTCCTGCTGAGGCGGTCTGCGGCGCTGACCCTCGTGATGGCGGCTCTGATCGTGTCTGTACTGATTATTCTCGGGCATTAGCCTGTCTTCCTTTCAAAGAATTGTGTATATCTTTATTATAGCAAACGACGTATATATATCCCACTCAGCGGCTTACCGAACCGCTCAGCGAAGTTCATGTCGTTTAATATACCTTACTATTATACAATTATCAGTCGGAAAAGTCAATTAAAATTCGGTTACAGTAACATCCGCGCATATTTTGCCCGAAAATTGCGGCTTATATACGTCATTTCCGCATTATCTCATTTGACAATACTGCGCTTTGATGATATACTATAATTCAAGCACAAATGAAAGGAAGTTTTCCGATGAAAAAGCTGTTCGCACTGCTTTCCGCCGCAATTGCTGCATTCTCGATGAGCATAACGGCTTCGGCAGTGACGCATTATGACCCGAATATAGGGCATATAACCTACGAGAATGCCCCCGAAGGCACCGTGTATATGGATGTACTTGTAAAAATGGACACCGAAGACCAGAACTTCGTGACCTTCACCCAGCCGCCCACTCACGGCGGTGAGAAAATGCCCATCACTGCGGAAAGCGATATAGCGAAATATAACGAGGACGGTTATGTGAGCCTTTCACTGCACCACAAAAAGGCGGAATCCTTTGAGATAAACGATGAGGGCGACGACCTGATGACAATGCATTCGACGGTGCAGGTGTCCAGCGATTTCATCGACCTGAGTATAAACTACGGCGATTTCAAGGCGGCTTATGTGGACGGAGAGGGGAAAGTTCTTGGGGTGACGGATGTTTCGGTGACGGAGTATTCACGACAGACCCCTTATGGCTTTCATGCAGACGGCAGCAGCCTTGTATTTCAAAGACACGGAGCGCATCCGGCTGTCATCTCTGTGACAGTGTTTCTGACGGGACTTGTGATAATATCACTGCCTATAGTAGCGGTGTTCATTTATCGTAAGCGGTCGAAGCGGATAAAGCCGTCAGATCTTGCGGGGAATGCGAGAAAGCACATGAAATAGGTCAGTAAGCTACCGAGAAGCAAACTAGCGACCATATCAAAGCGGGTGACGTATCAAGCTTTGGGTCAAGCCTTTCACGAAAGGCTTGCGGAGTTTGAGGCAGAGCCTCAATCACCAAGGCGCGAAACCAAAATGCATCACAAACAATAAGAGAACAACTAATAAGCGGGCGGTCACAAATTTCGTGCGTATACGAAA
>NZ_CAMHRZ010000244.1 GCF_946187255.1 uncultured Ruminococcus sp. | reverse complement strand
CGTGATACATGGAAAGCATATGTTGACGATGCAAACAAATAATTGACAGACTTAACGGTATCTATGATCTGCTATGGAAAGAATTTGAGGAACACAGTCATTGAAATATAGTGATAAATTCTGATCTATCCGAGCAGTCAGATAAATAAGATGCCCCAAAGCAGTTTAACAGCTTTGGGGCATAACTCCTATATATAGTATCACGGGTAATTTTTTGACAAGGTGCCTCAATTTTTTACAATTGCTATTGAAATCCGCAGTGTAATGTGATATAATAAAATAAGTATATCATGACGATATGCGTGTACGTTACCGCTGCCCGTAAGGCGCGGCGGACAAATCTCTGCATTGCAAAGAGGGTTAACTTTATGATAAAGAATTATGACGTTATCATCGCAGGCTGCGGCGCTGCGGGACTTTACGGTGCTATCAATCTTCCTGCCGACCTGAAGGTGCTTGTGCTTGCAAAGCGCGAGCTCACACTGTGCAATTCGGCGCTGGCACAGGGCGGTATAGCGGGCGTTTACAAAAGCCCCGAAGACTGCCCCGCCTTCCACAAGGAGGATACATTTATCGCGGGCGGCTTCGAGAATGACCCCGATTCCACCGAGATACTCGTTACCGAAGCAGCTATCGATATCGACAGGATAATAGAACTGGGCGTCGATTTTGACAAGAAGCCCGACGGCGACTACCACCGCACCCTTGAGGGCGGTCACGGCAAGCACCGTATATTCCACCACAAGGACGCTACGGGATATGAGATAGAGACCAAACTTCTGGCTCATGTACAGACCCTCCCGAATGTGGAGATATGGGAGAATGCGCTGATGTGCGACTGCCATAAGGTGGGGGAAGGCTTTTCTTTCCTGGTGCTGAAAGATGGCGAGTATATCACCTGCAATTCTCACAAGGCGATATTTGCCACAGGCGGTATCGGCAGAGTGTATGAGTTCACCACCAATTCCGCTATAGCTACGGGCGACGGCATCGCAAAGGCTTATGATATGGGCGCTGAGATAAAGCATCTGAGCTATATACAGTTCCATCCCACCGCATTCAACAACCGTAAGACAAGGGAATGCTTCCTTATATCCGAAGCGGTGCGCGGAGAGGGTGCGTACCTGCTCAACTGCAACAAGGAACGCTTCATGCAGAACTACGACCGCAGAAAGGAGCTTGCGCCCCGTGATGTGGTATCCCATTCTATAATATTCGAGTCGAAAAGAACAGGCTCGGATGAGTTCTATATCGACATCTCACACAAGGATCCCGAGTTCGTCAAGAACCGTTTCCCGATGATATACAAGAACCTGCTGGAAGCAGGCTACGATATGACAAAGGAGCCTGTGCCCATATTCCCCTGCCACCATTACCTCATGGGCGGCATAAACGTGGATACCTTCGCAAGGACGAATATCAAGGGACTTTATGCCTGTGGTGAATGCTCGCATACAGGCGTACACGGCAACAACAGACTGGCAAGCAACTCCCTGCTGGAGGCACTGGTGTTCTCACGCCGCGCTGCGGCGGATATCGCTGAGAGTATCGACAGGGATGCACCGCTTGAAAGCTATGATTACAAGATCGACGAGAACGCAGAGCATATCCCTTCGGGACTGCGCCGCGAGATAAGGTCTATCATGCAGAAGGCGTATTTCGTACTGCCCGATATAGGCAGTCTTCAGGATGGTCTGACAAGAGTGGCACAGATACGCGAGATGCTGGTGAAAGGCAATTATAAGATCGACCGTGACTATATCGAGGCGAGAAGCCTTGCAACGGTGGCATACATCGTGCTGACCGAAGCTGTCACCATCGCTTTTGAGAGCGTACCGCTGGATTATGTTGATTACGAACACGGCTTCTGATGCCGATAACGGAGGTTATTTATGAGACTTATGCAATTTCAGATAGATGATATCATCAAGACAGCACTGCTGGAGGATATCAATTATATAGATGTGACTACCGACCTGCTGGTTAGCGACGAAGCTGTCAGCACAGCGAAGTATGTTTCAAAGGACGAGGGTGTTCTCTGCGGCATAGAGGTGGCTATGAGAGTGTTCAAACTGCTGGACGACAGGGTGCACTACCGCATATTCATCCCCGACGGCGAGATAGTACAGAAAGGCGATATCATCGCAGAGATAACAGGTCCCACAAGGGCACTGCTGAAAGGCGAGCGCACTGCACTCAATCTGGTGCAGCACATGTCGGGCATCGCGACTGCAACCAACAAGTGCGTACAGCTTATAGAGGGCACAAAGGCAAGTGTCGCTGACACAAGAAAGACTCTTCCCGGACTGAGAGCGATACAGAAGTACGCGGTTACAGTGGGCGGCGGCAGAAATCACCGCTATAATCTTTCTGACTGCGCTATGCTGAAGGATACACATCTGGATGCATACGGCAGCATGACAGGTGCGGTCAATGCACTGCGCGAGAAGATGGGTCACACCGTTAAGGTAGAGGTGGAAGCCGAAAATCTCGATATGCTGAAAGAAGCCCTTGATCTTGGCGTTGAGATAATAATGCTGGATAATATGACCATCGAGGAGATGGCGGAAGCCGTTAAGATAACAAACGGCAGGGCACTGCTGGAAGCATCGGGCAACGTCACCGAAAAGACTATCCGCGCGATTGCTGAAACAGGCGTGGATATAATCTCCCTGGGTGCGCTGACACATTCCGTCAAGGCTTTTGATATCTCTATGAAAATGGTAAAATAGAAGTAACAGATTTCCCCTGTCACTGCGGCAGGGGAAATATAATATCCCCATGATGCAAAGTGCAGAGAGATAGGGATAATATAAGGAGGATATGATAATGAACCCGAATGACAGAAGGATCGTTAAAGTATCACTGGTGCTTATAATGGTCATCGTGGTGGGGTTTATGCTGCTCTTCGGCGGGATATTCGCGGCGGTGGGACTGATGATAAGAAAAGGCGTGGATAAGTCGCATGAGGGCTGCACCGTTTCGGTGGAAGCTGAGGTAACGCAGATGTATCCCGGCAGCAATGAGGGCATGACCCCTGTATATTCCTACACCTATGAGGGCAGGGAACTGACCTTCCACAACAATTTTTACAGCGACCACCCGCCGTACAACGTGGGCGATAAAGCGGAACTGATGATAGACCCCGATGAGCCTGAGAGGGCGTTCGTGCCTGCGGACAAGAGTATGTATATGGTATGCACCGTGTTCATGACGGTGGGCTTTTGCATAATGGGTGCGGCAGGACTGCTGGTGTTTGGTGCTGCGGTGACGCTGTTCGTGGCAAAGAAGAAGTCCGCAGAAGCAAAGCGTGAAAACCTGATGCAGTAGATACGTTATACTAAACTCTGTTGCAACCGTGCGTTGCGTAATTGCAAATATCGGTTGGTAGAAATTTCTTTTGAAGTGTGCTATCATAGTAGCATAGACAAAAGAAAGAAGACAATAACGGATGCAAAGATATAAGAACGTCAGTTATTGCGGAGGTAAAGAAAAAATGGCGAGAAGAAACAGCAGGCAGGCAAGTCCCGGTATGACGATAGTCATCGGCATAATAATGATCGTAATTTCTGTGGCGATGTTCACTATCGGCAATTCGGTGAACAATATGCGCAAGAGATGCACCGAAAGCACAAAGGGCGTGGTGCAGACAGTCAGAGAGGAGCGCAGGACAAAGAAATCGGGCAAGCACAGAAGAGTTACCTACTACGTTTATGTGACAGGCTATGAGTTTGATGTGAACGGCAGTACCTATTCGGGCAGCTCCACTCTCAGCCAGAGCGATAGGCTCAATGTAGGTGCGACACTTACCGTACACTACAATTCCGACAAGCCCGCAGAGGAGCATTACTCTCAGTATGATTCCAGCGGCACAGGCGGTATATTCTTCTCGGTATTCATGGCACTGTTCGGACTGGTATTCACCGGCTCGGGTATAAAGAGAAAGCTCTCGGGCGGCATGGGCGTGCGTCAGGCTATCGTAGGCGCGGCTATGAGCGGCGGCTTCAATAACAACAATAACTATAACAGCTATAATAACAACGGATACAACAATAATAACTATAACAACAACTACAGCAATAATAATTACAGCTACAATAATTCTTACAGCAGCAACGGATACAACAACGATTTCAATCAGCTCAACTGATAACAACGGAGCCTTCGCCAAAAAATATATAAGAAGATACTCCGATAAAAAGAACAAAAGAGAGAAGACGATCGCACGGTACGGAAATTTCTGTACCGTGCTGATGTCGTTATACAAAAACGGACGGTGATGCGGGTGGCTAACAGACGCGGCAGCTTTATGGGCGGTATACTAATGGGCGGGATAGTCTTCCTTATAGCGGCAGCAGTGTTTTTCTTTGTGGGGAACAATATCAGAGAGATGCGCTCGCGCTGTATCGAAAGCACCGAAGGAATCGTTACAAATGTGCGGGAGGAGCGCAAAACAAAAGGTTCGGGTGATAAAAAGAAAAAATACAGCGTTTATGTCACTGACTATTATTTCTACGCAAACGATCATAAGTACAGTGACACAGTAGAGGCGAAGGACAGTATGTTCCCGCCGAAAAAGGGCAATGCTATCACCGTGAACTACGACCCCGCCGATCCCGATGAAGCCCATTATACCAAGTACGACAAAGGCGCTGTGGGTTATCTTGTAACGGCGGGAGCAATGGGCGCCTTTGGCATTGTGGCGATAGTATGCGGGATATTTCCGCAGCTGATAGAGGACAGATTATGATAAGGAGGTATTGACATGGCTTCGATACTTGACGGACAAAGACAGTTCCACATAAAAACACTTCCCGATGAAGTGGGCAGATATGTGATACTTCCCGGTGATCCGGGACGTGTGCCGAAGATAGCGGCACTTCTCGACAATGCGGTGCAGGTGGCAGCAAACCGCGAATACAACGTGTATACAGGCACGCTGGACGGAGAAAAAGTCAGCGTGTGCTCAACGGGAATAGGCGGTCCTTCGGCGGCGATAGCTGTGGAAGAACTGGTGAAGTGCGGCGCAGATACTTTTATCCGCGTAGGCACCTGCGGCGGCATTGATATGAAAGTATGGGGCGGTGACCTCATAGTGGCAAGCAGCGCCATACGCGCAGAGGGCACATCCTATGAGTATCTTCCCGTTGGCTATCCTGCGGCGGCGGATTATACCGTTGTGAGGGCGCTT
>NZ_CAMHRZ010000243.1 GCF_946187255.1 uncultured Ruminococcus sp. | reverse complement strand
CCTTGAGTCTCTGCCCGTCCTTGGTCTTTGCAAATACTATAGCCGCAGGCTCGGTAGCGAGGGGCTCCGTTCACTCGAAACGTCTATACCTACGATATACTCGCCTTCCAGCTTTTCAAGTGCTTTCTGATATACTGATTTATGATGTCCTTTTCCGTAAACTCGTTCAATACCGAATTTTATCATAAGAGATGACAGGGTCGAGATCATATCCGAAACTGGCGTGTTTTCGGGGAATCTCACAATTTAACGTGGTTGAAAAATCACTCGCAATGTGCTATAATATAAGAGAACGTTCTCATTTGAGGTCTGATAATAAGCTGTACAATTACGGAAAGGCGGCGAAAAATGGTGAAAAGGCAGATCATAGGCGTTATCTCGACAAGAACGGCCGATACGGAACAGCGGGAATTGCTCCGTGGGATAATCCCCGCGGCATGGCGGCAAAATACCGACGTTGTGGTCATATCGAATATATATAACCCGGATTATGATGATGAACAGCTTGCGGCAGAGAATGATATCTATCGGCTGATAGAATCTCCCGATCTGTGCGGGCTTATTCTTGTAACGGAAGCGTTCATAAACCCTACCCACCGCAGACAGATCTCTCAGCTTTTGAATAACAGGAACGATGTTCCGCAGATAGCTGTCGGATCGTACTTTGAAGGCTTTGATCTTGAACACTGCATATCCATTAACACTGCGGACGCGGACGATATAGCTGACCTCACGGAACATCTTGTTGCCGTACACGGCTTTACCGAAATAGATCTGCTGACGGGTTTTCGGGAGTATTCGGTATCGCACCTGCGCATAGACGGGTATCGGCGCATTTTGGAAAAATACGGCATACCGTTTGATGAGAGCCGTGTTGTGTTTGGAAATTTCTGGATGCCATCGGGTGAGAAGCTTGCAAAAGCCTATCTATCGGGGGAGCGTCCCATGCCGCAGGCGGTAATCTGTGCCAATGATTTTATGGCTTACGGAATACTCGACGTTTTTTCGGAGCGGGGGATCCCGATCCCTGAAACTCTTACAGTTGTGGGATATGAATTTGTGCGTGAACGTCACCTGCACACGCCAGCGCTTACAACTTTTCAGCGCAACCGCGAAGCCCTTGGCCGTTTAGTAGCGGAGATGCTCCTTAAAAAGATCAAGACAGGAGAATTCGGGGATTTTGTTCCGCCGCGGGGAAGGGTGATCTGCGGAAACAGCTGTACCTGCGGGATAAGGCTCGCTGACCTTGATACGGAACTAAGCGCCGCAAGGACAAAGGCTTTCTACGAATTTCTTCACTTGTATAATCAGCTTGAACAAAGGCTTACCGAAGCACATTCCATGCGGGATTTTTGCGGAAAATTCGTCGGATCGGAATATCTTCTGCCAAATATCGGCGGTGCGGAGCTGTGCCTTTACAACAGCTGGGATCACGACGTTGCCGATGACAACACCATGAACTGCTACACGCTTTATGACGTATCGCTGAACGGTCAGAGCAGAACGTTTAATCGGCTGAACATCTCAGCACTTACCGAGAACTGCGATGAACCTGCGGTTTACTACTGTTCTCCGCTGTTTTTCAGTGACCGACCGCTGGGGTTTATTGTCACACGGTATGATATCCCCGCGACTTATGACCATATTTTCCGAAGCTGGATGAAAACAGTATCAAATGCCCTTGAGATACTTCGCATGAAAAATGATATACGGTATCTTATGGACTGCTGCAACCTATCGGAATATCAGGATACACTTACAGGTCTGCCGAACCGCAAGGGCTTTTCTCACGAACTTCATATACTCATAGGCAAAGACAAGATGCATCAGCCTGTGTTCTGCCTTTTGCTGCAGACTGCCATCGACCGTGACAGTCTGTCGCTGAAAAACAAGAAGTCAGAGTTAGCTGTTCATCAGGAGATATCAGCTGCTTTGCAGAGCATAACTTCTCGGTTTGTTTGTGCAAGACTTGAAGAAAATATCTATGCAGTTGCAGGACTGAATAACAAAGAAACAACTGTTGAACTTTTGCATGAGCGCATAACTTCTCTTATGCTCAACAACGAAAAGTATATCGGACTTTTCGGCATGGATTCGTTCTGCATCGCATCTGTTTGCACAGAGTATACCGGCTCTACCGAACTGCTGGAAACAGCAGAGAAAGAACTGATGACTCAGGTCAGAATTGTTGAGGAGATGCATAGCCGTCCCCATTACCGTCAGCTTATCAATGCACGAAGCAAACTGTACAGCACAAACGAAGAACCGCTTTCAGCCGAAACTCTTTGCAGGCAGTACCTTATCTCGGCAGGACATTTCCGCAAGATATATAAAGAAACCTTCGGCATAGCCTATCACCAGGATATTATCCGCAGGCGCATGATGAAGATGATATGGCTGCTTATCTCCACAGACTTAGATCTTTCCGTGATCGCAGAACGCTGCGGATATGATGACTACGGCTACTGTCTGCGGCTTTTCAGACAGTTCACGGGACATACGCCCAACAAGTACCGCAAGCTTTTATGCGGGTGAACGTTTTCTCCATAAAATATATATTTTTTTCATTGAAATACAATAAAGTATTAGTTATAATGAAATACAAAGGTAAAACGTTTAACAATTTTAGATCGTTCATCCTGTGGTGTAAAGATGCGCGGTCAGAACGTTTCACAAAGGAGGAAATAGTATGAAATTCAAGAAACTGTGTGCCTTTTTGCTGTCAGGCGCGATGCTTGCAGGCACGATGGTATCACCTGTGGGCAGTATGCTGCCGATGGCAGTCAGACCTGTGAGCATAACGGCACAGGCAGCAGCGGCTATGCGCCGTCCCTGCGACCCGCAGCACCCCATGCTCATCGTGCATATCGACACATGGAATTATGCCGACCCCGCAAAGATCATCGAAACTATCCCCGAAAGCATCAGACCCTACTGCGTGTTCAATATCTCCCTCTCGATAAACTGGAGCAATACCGAACACAAGTGGCTGATGGTACAGGATGGCTACGAGTGCGCAAAATCGTGGCTGAAGACCTGCTCGGATATGGGTGTATGGTGCATGGTACAGCCTGCATCGGGCGGTCAGTGTCATTTCCCTGACTATGACAGCAACTACAACATCGTAAACTCACCCAACAAGGGCAAATATGTACAGCACGCTGACGAGGATTACGAGAACACGATCTATGCCGAATTCTTCCGTGATTATCCCAGCTTCATCGGATTCAACTATTCCGAACAGTTCTGGGGATTCGCTTCGCAGGATCACCCCTGCACGTTCCAGCAGCGCTATCAGCACTTTGCTCACCTGCTGAAACTCTGCAACAAGTACGGCGGTTACCTGAACATAAACTTCTGCGCGAACCGCTGGTCTGCCGGTCTTAATCCCATCGCTATGTTAAAGACCAATACCCAGTGGCGCGAAGCCTGCGAGAAGTACGGTCAGAACCTTATGCTTGAGGAGAAATACACTCAGGAGAGCATGATCGAGGACGTTGAGTCGCAGATACTTGGTCTGTATCTCTCCGGTTACTGCGGCTGTTACGGCGTTCGTTACGATGATACCGGCTGGACAGACCTTAGCGCAGACGGCACATCGCTTTCAACAAAAAATCAGTACCGCCAGATAACAGGTCTGCCTATCCATGCCGAAAGAATGATAATGAACGGTGCTACTATCATTGACGGTCCCGAGCTTGTATGGAACGATGATTTCGGTGAATCATGGGGCGGCGTTAAGGACAGCGAGGGCTATTCCTGCCGTAACTGGTTCACAAAGGATCAGTATGTAAATTCAACTCTTAATTTCTTTGAAAAAATGGTTGACGGCACCTACCGTATCCCTTCTCGTCAGGAAGTTATCGACCGTACAAAGTATATTATTATACAGGACGTAAGTTCGGGCGGCGACAATACAAAGTACAGCACCTACCAAACTCTTTTCGAGGGGCTTTACCGTATGCCGAACGACGGCAACCTTTGGGATAACAAGAATCTGTATAAGTCAACAGGCCGTTACCCCACCATACCGACGACTTATGGTCTGAGGGACGATACAGCTCGTTCGTTCAAGTATCAGCTGAAACAATCGCAGCTCGGTTCGCGCTGGAACAGCATCTCCGCAAAGCAGAACGAGTTCAACAGAGAGTTTGCGTCGGAATATGCCGGTACCTGCTACGCGGGACACTACAATAATACATGGGTAACTTACAATAACGACAAGCTCAACCGCAATCAAGGCGTGCTTATCAACCTGCAATACAACACCTGCTCGACCTTTGACGCTAATTTCAACGCTTACGGAAATGCCATAATCAACGAGTACAGCGACCACATCGACGTTTATGCAAACAATTTCGACAACAAGGCACAGACTACTCTTGTTACCGATACCTTCAAGGTCAACGGCTGCAACTCCAGACCGACATATACCGCTAAAGATACAGGCCGTAACCAGACAAGCTCCCAGATAACCGAAAGCTATTCAAACGGAACATATACCCTTGTTGTGAAGCACAATGGTCCTGTTGATATACGTATCAACTGCACAGGCAATAACACAGGCAGAAAGACCAATTACAACAAGGCATCTGTACAGCCCATAACCAAGCCCGCATTCTACACAGGCACCCGTCAGTATGAGGGCGAATTCCTCGATGTCAAGAACGTTGAGGGCAATGTTACCAACGCCTGCAACAGCGGTGTTACAGGTATTCAGGGTCAGGGCTTCCTGAAATACGGCAAGAACTCCAACGCCGCCGCAAAGGACACTGTTCACACCGAAAAAGCAGGTGCGTTCACTCTGAAGCTGAGATATTCCTCTCAGTCTGACATCGATCAGGTAGACCTTTACGTCAACGGCACCAAGCAGGAGACTATGAGACTTTCCAACACTTACGGTTACTCCAACTGGAAAACTTACGAAAAGAAGATAAACCTTAAAGCAGGCGACAACAAGATCGAGTTCAAGGCAAATTCGGCTCTGCCTTCCTCGCTGTACATTGATAACTTCACAGTTGACGGCGACTTCGGTGACGGCAGCGGAACTATCATCGTGAACGAGCCTGATCCCATTCAGGGCAGGATCATAAGAGACCTCAAAGTTGCCGACTACGAAAACGCAGGCGACTGGTCGATCGTTTATGATACCACAGTAGGTTCGATGTTCTACGGCGACAGAGACATCACTGTCAAGAGCATACCGTCTTACCTGAAAAACACCGAAACTATCCGCACAGCCTGCGACTCCAAGCTGTTTGAAG
>NZ_CAMHRZ010000242.1 GCF_946187255.1 uncultured Ruminococcus sp. | reverse complement strand
AAGAGCCGCCGCATGAACGCCGAACTGGGTGGCAAGCACTCTGTCATAAGCGGAAGGACTTCCGCCCCTCAGCATATGCCCGGGAATGCATACTCTCGTCTCCCTGCCTGTCATCTGCTCTATCTGCTTTGCGATACGCGCAGTGGCTGTGGTGAGACCCTGTTCCGCCCTTGCCTTTGCACGTTCCTTTTTCTTCATCTTCGCTTCCGCCTTGTCAAAAGCGCCCTCAGCCACAGCCATTATCGAGAAGCCCTTAGAATCGCGGCGCTCGCAGGCATCTGCCAGCTTTTCGATATCGTAGGGTATCTCGGGGATGACTATCATGTCAGCACCGCCCGCAATTCCCGAGTACAGCGTCAGCCAGCCCGCCTTGTTGCCCATAATCTCCGCAACGAGGATGCGTCCGTGAGAGTTTGCAGTGGAGTGCAGACGGTCGATAACATCGGTGGCAGTATCTACTGCTGTGTGGAAACCAAAGGTAACACTGGTGCCCCATATATCGTTGTCTATCGTTTTCGGCAGACCGATAACATTAAGTCCTTCTGAGGAAAGCAGATTGGCAGTCTTGTGGGTTCCGTTTCCGCCCAAAGTCAGCAGACAGTCCAGCTTCTGCTTCTTGTAGGTGGCTTTCATCGCCTTGACTTTATCCACCTTGTCGTCCTCAATGACCTGCATCATCTTGAAAGGTGTCCTCTTTGTGCCGAAGATAGTTCCGCCTGTGGTAAGTATACCCGAGAAATCGGACTGCTTCATTTCCTTGCACATACCGTTGATAAGTCCGTAGTAGCCGTCGTGGATTCCTACGATCTCAACGTCCTCTCCGAACTTCTCATAGCAAGCCTTCGCAACACCTCTTATGGTCGCGTTGAGTCCGGGACAGTCGCCGCCGCTTGTGAGTATGCCTATCCTTCTCTTCATTTCGATCAATTCCTTTCTTTATTGATTAATCAGTACTTATCGTCTTCGTCATCGGTAAATTCATCGATATCGAAATCGTTGATATCGATATCATCATCGGTGTCATCGTTAGCAATTGATTCAGCCGTAAACTGCTTTATCCTGTCAGCCATCAGCGAGGAATGACTATCTGCAGGTACATATTCGTATCTCTCCCCGACAGCCGTCGGAAGCTCCGTCTCGCTCAGCCTGAACTTGGCGATCATATTCTTGAGTATCAGCGACTGGCTTGAAAGCTCCTCACTGGCAGATGCCGTACCCACAGAAGCGGAGGTATTTGCCGATACAACGGTGGAGATCTGTACAAGACCCGTGTTGATCTGCGTGATAGCTTCCGTCTGCGCTTCGGAGGCTTCGGATATGTTCTTGACCAGCGACTGTATCTCGGTGGAGCCCTTAACGATATCTTCAAGGGACTCCGCTGTCTTCTCGGCTATCTGCGAGCCCTTTGATACAGCCTGCGAAGAGTTTTCTATCAGTGAAGCTGTCTGCTTTGCAGCCTCGGCTGAACGGGATGCAAGTCTTCTTACTTCGTCAGCTACCACGCCGAAGCCCTTTGAGCCCTCACGCGCAGCCTCGACCGCAGCATTCAGTGCGAGTATATTGGTCTGGAAAGCGATCTCGTCGATGACCTTGATTATCTTGGATATCTCCTCTGAGGATGTGCGTATCTCGTTTATCGCACCCAGCATATTCGTCATATCGTCATTGCAGGTGCCGATAGCCTTTGCATTGTTGGTAACGATATTGTCAGCGTTCTTTGCATCAGCGGCATTCTGCTCAACCTGCTTTGCGACGTCTTTAAGCGTTACCGAAAGCTCCTCGATAGCCGACGCCTGCTGTGTAGAGCCCTGTGATACCGACTGTGCCGAGTTGGATACCTGTACAGCGCCTGTATTAACCTGCTCTGCGGCGGTATTTATGGAAGCAAAGGTATCCGAAAGTGAATTGAGTATATCATTGAATGTAGTCTTTATCTGCTGGAAGTCGCCCTTGAAAGTGCCCTCCATCCTGTGGCAAAGGTTGCCTTCGGATATCTGATTGAGGGCGATGGTGATGAGGTTGATGTACTGCCTGAGTGCAACGATAGTTTCTTCCAGTGAGCTTGTAAGTACACCCAGCTCGTCCTTTGAGTACCATACATCAACGGGAGCGCTCAGGTTGCCCTGCGCCAGCTGTTTGATACGGTCGGTTGCTGATACTATGGGCTTTGTGAGCCTTCTGGAGAATATCAGCGAGGATATTATCGTCAGCACCAGCAGTACGCAGGCGATAATGACGATGCTGCGTGTGGCAACAGCCGTGGCATCACTGAAATCATCGGGTGTGAGTGCGTAGCATATATCAGTATTGAAGTACTTTGTGGAAGCCGAGCCGTAAACATACTGATGACCGTCATAGGAGAATTCTCCTGCGGATTCGCTCTTGGATATCATAGTCTCAACAGCTTCCGAGAAAGACTTGTAGCTTGAATCCGACTTGGCGGCAGACAGCACGTTGATATTATCGAGCCCTGTGAGGTTGCCTGTGTGGATGAGGATATTTCCGTCGCTGTCAACGATGAAAGCATAGCCCTTGTCGCCTGTAGCCACGTTCTCGAATATCTCATCGAGCACCGAAGCATCGATCACGACCGCCGCAACAACGTCCTTGTTGTCCTTGACGAAGGACTTCATCACCGCGAACTTATGACCCGATCTGCCGTTCCTGTTGTAGTAATTCAGCTTGCCCACAACAGTGGACTTCGTCGAGATTGCCTTGTCGATATCCGCCCTTTGTACCGTGGAGTAGTCATCATTGCTGGTGGAATATATCAGCTGTCCGTCGGAGTCTGTTATCGAATAGGTCAGCTTGTTCAGTATTTCATCGGGAAATTCCTCTTTCAGCGCCGCGACCATTTCCTCGCCGCTTTCGGCGCTGGTAAAAGCGGTCGATCTGACAGCCTTATTGATATCCATCTCATACTGCTTGACAGATTTTTCAAAATTGGTCGCACCCTGTACCGCAAGGGGCTTTGCTGAACTCTTGAGCGTATCCTTAGTAGTTTTGTTGATAGCCTGGATCGCCACAAAGTCAAGAAGACCGATGATAACGAGTGCAGCAACAAACATTATCAACATCAGTTTAGAGCGTAAGGTTTTCATGATCAACGCCTCCCGTTAAAAAATTTATCAAAATGCTGTAATTCGATTTTAATCTAAATTAAAGTATATCATATTTGCACAATTTTTTCAAGTAGCAAAAGTCGATTTTTTGAATTTTTTTTAAAGAAACAGCATATATACTAAAGTAAACGACATAAATTTCAATGCATACAGCGCTCACAGCCGCAAAAAGCGCCCTATGCAGAAATAAATATGCCGTTAACAAAAAAGAACTGACTCAAAATATATAAGAATTTACATGGAGGGATGATATGTTCCGAACGATCAAACTTAACAAGGTGTTTCTTGCGGTGCTGCTGCCTGTGGTCATCGCAGTGGGTGCAGGAGTGAAAAGCACCTGTTCCGCTGAAGAAAAAGAGGACGCAAAGGCGGAAAACAATGGGATAGCTGTGCCCATCATCATGTATCACAGCGTGCTTCTCGACAATGAAAAATGCGGCGAATACATAGTAAGTCTCGATCAGGTGGAAGAGGATATCGAATATCTCAAGCACAACAGCTTTACACCTGTGTTCGTTAATGACCTGATAAAGTATGTGAACTACAATGGCGAACTGCCTGACAAGCCTGTTATACTGACATTTGATGACGGCTGTTATAACAATTACGAATACCTGATAGGCTTGCTTAAAAAGGAAAACTTCAAGGCGACTGTATCCGTTGTAGGTTCCTATACCACCGATGCTTCCGAAAGTGCGGAAAATCCATCTGCGGCTTATTCTTATCTCCGCTGGTGCGATATAAACGAGATGCGGGACAGCGGATATTACGAGTTTTGCAGTCACAGCTTCGATATGCACAGCCTTGAAGACAGAAAGGGTGTGCTGAAAAAAGTCAGTGAGAGCGATGCGGAATACCGTCATGCGCTTATCACGGATATAGACGGTCTCCAGCGGCTGTTTGACACGAACTGCGGTTTCAGGCCGAATACCTTTACATATCCCTACGGCTTTCACAGCGATACCGCAGAACAGGTTATTCGGGAACTGGGTTTTGAAGCATCTCTCGGGGTGGAGGAAAAGCCGAATTATATAGTCAAGGGCGATAGCCACTGCCTTTTCGGGCTGAACAGGTATAATCGTTCGGGATTGACAGACACTGAAAGTTTTATGAATAATATGCTCAGTGACTTCAAAACTGTTGACCCAAAAGCATAATTGATGTATAATATCATCGGTAACATGATCCGTCCATCGGATGTATGAGGACTATCAATGAAACGGGGAGATAATTTGAAACTGAAAGCATTTATATGTGCGTTCTTCGCTGCTGCGGCTATGCAGATCACGGCATACGCTGATACCTATGACAGTATTACCGTGTCGGGAGTTCCCTCTGTCGGGGAGACCTTTGTGGTCACTGTAAAGGTAGTATCGGATTCGGGTATAGGTACTGTGGGGACAGGACTTGAATATGATGACAGCGTGATAGAATTTGTCGGCGGTGATGCTATTGGCGGCGGCGGTATACTTACGGTGCAGGGATTTCCCGACGGCGATCCCGGTTCTGTTGAATGTTCGCTTACATTCAGGGCAGTGGCAGAGGGCAGCTGCACCCTCTCTCTGACTAACGGTTATGTATTTTCCACCGATGGCACCGTGCTTTCGGAAACTTCCGCATCGACAGTGGTTACTGTTGAGGGCGAGGGCGACGGGCAGAGTGACAATGACGCTCAGACAGATACGTCTGACACATATGCGCCCGACAGCGGGGAAGGAGAAGTATCTTCCGCCGCTGAGACAGAGCCTCCTGCCAACAGCAGCCCCGAGGAGAAAACTGAGACTGCTGCACAGCAGCCTGTTGTGGAGGGTTATCTCATAGATCTTTCATGCAGTGCGGGCATACTTTCCCCCGCGTTTTCCTATGATGTATTCGATTATACGGTATATGCCGAAAGCACCGACACCAAAGCCGAGATAACAGCGGAAGCGGCGGCATTTTCGGATATGGTGACGGTGGATGGCGGTTCAAAGCTGGAATACGGCAGCAATGTGAAGACTGTTACCGTTACAGCCGAGGGCGGTACTGTAAGAGTGTATACGGTCAATATCATACGTCCCGAACCCGACAAAAGCGAAAAAGAAAACAGCTCAAAAGTTGCAAGTGCGGGCTACGAGAAGTACAAGGAGAAACTCAATCCCATCCTTGCCATAG
>NZ_CAMHRZ010000241.1 GCF_946187255.1 uncultured Ruminococcus sp. | reverse complement strand
TATACCAATGATATTTTTCGACAACAGGGGGACACCTTTATGCGACCTAAGAATATTATTATCAGTCTTGTATATCTGCTCTCCATGTTCCTGCTGGCATCGCCGCGATTTATCGGGATATTTACTCGCGGGCTGCCGCTGGCGCTGCTGGGTGTGGTGATAATGCTGGTGCTTACGGGGTGCTACGGGATGTTCATGTTCAGCTCTGCTTTCAAAAAGCCCGCAATTGCCATTAATGCGGACACCCTGCCCGCTAAGGAGTCAGAGCCTGACAAGTACAGGAGACTGGCGGAGTGGTTTTTTATCTTCGGGCACATGGATGATGCCATGAATTTGCGCAGGCTGTCGGCGGATATCTCGGCGGCTTACAGCGATGAACTGCTGAGGAACAACCCTTTCCGCAATACCGAACTGGGCGACCGTTTGCAGGAAGCTGCTGCGGATATCGCCATAAAGTACGACCAGACAGTGAAGATACTCTCGGAGGCTTTTGAACGAGGGGATATAACCTACCAGAACTATATCTCGGTGCTGGACGATGTAATGAAGCTGTCGGCGGCGTATCTCAAATCGATAAAGAAAAGGTTGTGCGTGTTTGATTACCGCACCTGGGCGGCGGACAGAAACGACGAGATGTGCGTAAAGTATATCGAGGAGGTCAACAGGAGCGTGATACAGCTGGAGGGCATCGAAGGCAGGTTCGATAGGCTGATACATGAGCTGGTATGTCTTGATGAGATATCCGAAGCTCCGCTGACGGATATGCAGACCCTTATCGAAACTACCGCAGATTACAAGTCTCTGGATGAATAGATGTATAATAGTAAACCACATTGAAAGGTGATAATTATGAACAGCAATAAGATGAAGCCCGCAGTGCTGGGCGGTATCGTTATAGGATTGGGTATCATCATCGCGATAGTCGCGGCGGTGACTTCGGGCGGCGGTGCAAAGGGCGGCAAGACTGCTGACACCACAACGGTGCTTGAAAAGTCCGTTGACAAGGTGAAGCTGACTAAGAATTACGCGCCCAAAGGCACCATCAGCTTTGATGCCACCGATGAAAAGGCGGAGCTGCCCGATATCGACAGCAACTACCCCGTAGTTGTGGAACCTAATGGCAAGGAACTGGTGGTGGAGATATTTTCCTCCCCCGAAAAGGCAGGCAAAGGCACCGATGGCTGGATGACCGAGATGGCTGAGGAGTTCAACGCTTCGGATATAACTGTCAGCGGCAAGTCCGCAGGCATAAGACTGCGTTCCATATCTTCGGGTGCGCAGATAGACTATATCACCGCAGGGGTCAATGTACCCGCCGCTATATCCCCATCGGCTTATATGTGGTGCGATATGCTGGAAAGTCAGGGCGTAGATGTGGAGATGATAGCCGACAGGACAGTGGGCAACGTGGCAGGCGTACTGGTTGACCAGAACACCTATTCCTCACTGGAAGAAAAGTACGGCACTGTGGATATAAGCGCAGTAGTCAGCGCCACCGTTGACGGCACCCTCACCACAGGTTATACGAACCCCTTTGTATCCACCACAGGTCTTAACTTCCTGGCTTCCATGCTCAACGATTTCGACAGCAGCGATCCGCTTGGCAGCAATGCGGTGGAGGGCTTCAAGAAATTCCAGGATAACGTGCCCTTCGTGGCGTACAATACCCTGCAAATGAGGACTGCTGCCGAGAACGGCACCTTCAATGCCATGATGATGGAGTATCAGTCCTATACTCAGGACGTTACACTGACCAGCAGCTATAAGTTCATACCCTTTGGTATAAGACACGATAACCCGCTGGCGGCAGTGGGCGACGTAAGCGCGGACGAAAAGACCGTACTCAAAATGTTTGCAGATCTCTGCAAGTCGGAAAAGGCTGAAAAGCTGGCTGATGAATACGGCTTCAACCGCATGGACGACTACAAGGGCGGGCTTGAAAATATCAGCGGCAATACCTGGACACAGATGCAGAAGCTGTGGAAAAAGAACAAGAACGTCAGCAAGCCCATTGCGGCGGTGTTCGTGCTGGATACTTCGGGCTCGATGATGGGTGAACCGCTGAATTCGCTGAAAGCATCCCTCAACAACAGTATAAAGTATATCAATTCCTCCAACTATGTGGGCGTAGTGTCCTATTCTTCGGGAGTGAATGTGGAACTGGAGATCGGCTTGTTCGATATCAACCAGCAGTCCTATTTCGTGGGCGCAGTGGATTCGCTGACAGCTTCGGGCAATACCGCTACTTACTCGGCAGTATCCCAGGCAGCACTTATGCTCCGTGAATTTATGGAGAAAGAGCCGAATGTCACACCGATGATATTCCTGCTCAGTGACGGTCAGTCTAACGTGGGTTCAAGACTTGGGGATGTGGACGATGCGCTGGCAGATACAGGCATACCCGTGTATACCATAGGCTACAACGCTGACCTGGAAGAGCTGAAGTCCATCTCCGATATAAACGAAGCAGCTACGATAAACGCGGATACCGACGATGTTATCTATCAGCTGAAAAACCTGTTCAATGCAAACCTTTGATATAAGGGAGTTGGGCTGATGTTTGACGAAAAAATGG
The DNA here is from genome assembly GCF_946187255.1 of uncultured Ruminococcus sp. Taxonomy (GTDB): domain Bacteria; phylum Bacillota; class Clostridia; order Oscillospirales; family Ruminococcaceae; genus Hominimerdicola. Next base: position 2,720 of record NZ_CAMHRZ010000241.1, on the reverse strand, counting down.
CTGCTGCGGTGGAGACTGCGCAAAAGCGCCTTATGCAGACCACAGGACAGGGTTCTGTGCTGATGCAGCTGGCAAAGGATATGGATGAACTGGCTGAACTGGCGGACAGGCTGGATCCTTCACGGATAGATTTTGATAAGGGCGGGCTGGAAAAGCTGAAGATAAACGCCTACTGGAACCGCTTTGAGGAATACTATCCCGCACTGAAAGAACTGTTCGGGCGGATGGAAAGATCCAGGAAGATACTTTCAAACAGTATAACCACCGTGAGCAGATTCTGTGAGGAGTATAGGGCGGCTTACGATAAATTCCGCAGTCTTCCCGAGGATGTTAAAGATGAGGACTATTACCATCAGGCGGCGGTGTGCGAGAATATGTCGCTGATGCTGGAAAACTCTGTCAGTGAGCATAAAGCGGCGCAGGAACGGCTGACGAGACTGCTGACACTGCTGGAGAGCTCGATAGATATGGCTGTGCTGCTGGCGAAGCAGAAGTCGGGACATGATGTGGGCATGGCACTTGGCAGAACGGCGAGAACGAGTGTTTCGGGGCGTGAATACTGCGAGAATTTTGTTGAAATGAAAAGATGGCTCGGAAATAATAAATAATGAGTGCGGCAGCAAACAAGCGCACATATAAAGCTCGACAATAAACAAACATCGGAGCGTGGACAAACAATGATCCACGCTCTTTCTTTTTGCGGAAATACATTGCCGCGTGTCTTCCGAACGGTTTGCCCTTGCGTCCTGATGATGAATGCAGAAATGTTCGCCGCTCTCCGATCGCCCGACTAAAAAACTAAAACTACCCGACCATATTACAACATCAATTCCCCATATCAATACAGCATTTTGCGATTTTTTTTCGGGAAGACTATTTACTTTTTTGGCATAATGTGATATAATTACAGAAACTAAACAATAACGATGCAAGTGAATAATGGTTCCCATAACAGACCTTAACGACAGAACGGGATGGGGTGAGTGTCTTCATGAGATTGTCTTTGGGTAAAAAAATAGTTATCATGATGATCGTACTGGCAATCGTGCTGACGCTTTCCTGCATCGGTGTGACGGGACTGTTCATATATAACGAGATGTGCGATGAGTACGTCATCACTGCGGATTCAATGTCGGGGACTGTGGCTGTCATGATGGACGGCGACAGGCTGGAAAGACTCACGGATAAGGTCGCGGCACTGTATGAGAACTCGGAGGAAAAGCCCGACAGGTCGCAGGCGGGCAAGGCGGGATATGATGAGTATATCGCGCAGTACGCTCACCTGACGGAGGACGAAGACTACCTTTATATACAGGACGCTATCACAAAGATACAGTATGCCAACGAAGTGGACTGCGTTTATATAGTATACCCCGATAAGGAAAACGGGATGCTGGTGTGTGTGGTGGATGCGCTGGATGAGGATACCTTTATTCCCACAGGCAGCTGTGAGTATGTGCCCGATGGCTATGTAAAATACCTGGATGACCCGACACAGGGTCTGCCCGCCTACGTCGCAAGGACAAAGGCGGAGGGCTGGCTGGCTACCTCCTGCGCACCCGTTTATAACAGCAGCGGAGAGTTTGTCTGCTTCGCGGCAGTTGACCTGAGTATGAATGACGTGCTTTCGGATGTGTGGTCATTTCTGGCAGTGCTGGGACTGATGCTGGCTGTGCTGACAGTGTTCATCACCGTCCTGCTTATAATGTATGTCAAGAAGAAGATAGTAAGACCTATAAATATGCTCTCCGTAGCGGCGGAGAATTACGGTCACAATCAGGCAAAGGGCAGCAAGTGCGAATTCAGCACACTGGATATCCATACGGGCGACGAACTGGAGATACTTTTAGGCTCCATGATACAGATGGAAAAGGATATCGACAGCTATATACACAGCCTTTCCCGCACACAGGCACAGCTGAGCAATGCAAGACAGCAGGCTGATGATATGCACGAGCTGGCACACATGGATGCCCTCACGGGGATACACAACAGGCTGGCTTATGATAAGGAAATGGAACTGCTGGAAAAGGAACTCAAAAATGGGATGCAGGATTTCGGCATCGCTATGGTCGATCTGAATTTCCTGAAAAATATCAACGACAACTACGGCCATGAATGCGGCAATGCGGCGATAATCTCCCTTTCACATCTGATATGTGAGGTATTCGTGCATTCGCCCGTGTTCCGTATCGGCGGAGATGAGTTCGCGGTGATGCTGAAAAGCCATGACCTTGAAAATGTTGAGGAGTTATCCCGCAAGCTGAACAACTGCTTCGTTAAGCTGGCAGAGGACCCTTCGGTGCAGGAAAGCAGCAAGATCTCAGCGGCTTTCGGCTATGCTGTGTTCGACCCCGAAAAGGACAGCTGTGCGCAGGATGTCTTCAAGCGGGCTGACAGGCATATGTATGACTGCAAAAAGGAAATGAAAGCTCTGCGAAAGTAAAAGAACTGCGGAGGAAAAGCAAATACACCGATACATGGAAGTGTATCATAATTTAATTTGTTATAATATAAAAATTATTACATACTATTGACATTTACTGAACAGCGTGTTATAATAAATACAAGAAGACAGAATGATAACGATGTCCGAAGGACATACCATGATCAAGACTTATTGTTTTTTCCTCTTTTTTTAAATTGGTACAACGGAGCTTCGTTAATCGGGGCTTCGTTGTATCATTTTAGGCAGAAAAACAAAAAAACAGAAACATAAA
>NZ_CAMHRZ010000240.1 GCF_946187255.1 uncultured Ruminococcus sp. | reverse complement strand
ATGTGCCAACGACTATATGGCTATCTCCCTTGCGACGGCGTTCAAGGCGCGAGGTATAAGAGTGCCTGAGGATATAGCTGTATCGGGATTTGACGGCACTCTCGAGGGGCAGGAGTTCCTGCCGCATATCACTACGGGCACCCGTGAGCGATATGATATCGCTCGCAAGGCACTGGGACTGATAGTTGATATCTGCGACGGCAAAAAAATGCCCGCACCCGATGATCTCAGGATAAGACCCAGAATGATATATACCCACTCCTGCGGCTGTACAAAGCTGGATTATAAGAAAGAGTCCGAAAACATCAACAATGTTTACGATGTCAGCCGCACCCTCAGCTTTAACCTTTATGATGCGGAGTCCTCACTGCTGATGCTGAATAAAGTGGACAGCATCGAGAAACTGGCAGAGGTCTTTAAAAAGAGTGCTGTGAACTTCGGGGATTTCAATTCCTTTTTCCTCATGCTGAGTGTTGACCGCAGCGGAAGACCTTCGTATGACAGTGATTATGTGCTGCCTTCGGGGAAATTCAAGCCCATGATCTGGATAGACAGCAACAAGGAATACAGGCAGCCTGCAGAGTATTTTACAGCCGACCGCCTGCTGCCCGAAACGCAGCTCGATACCTCCCACTTCTTTTATATAATGAGCGTACACTGCGCCGAAAGAATGTTCGGGTATGCGGCTATCGAGATGACCGACAAGGACATATTCAACGAGTTCTATAATGTATGGCTGATAAGTATGGCGAACACTCTTGAAACGCTGATGAAGAATGACCGCATCAAAAAGCTGATAGGCACCCTTGAAGAGCTGAGTATACGCGACGGGCTGACAGGTATGCTCAACCGACGCGGTTTTGACGAATGCTCCCGTGAGATCATAGACAACATCGAGGGGAAGGCAACGGTCTGCACGATGGTAATAGATATGGACGGCTTGAAGCGTATCAACGATGAATACGGCCATTATGAGGGCGACCGCGCCATAAAGACCATTGCGAACGTCATAATGAAATGCTGTACCGGCGATGAGATCGCAGGACGTGCGGGCGGCGATGAGTTCTATTTATTCGCAAAGGATTATACTGAAGAGAAGCTGAAAGCCTTCACGGACAAAATGACCGAACTTTTGGACAGTTACAACTCCATCAGCGGTGCCCCCTACAAAGTCGAGCTAAGCTGGGGCGGCTATATCACGCAGATAGACAATCGCGGCAGACTTGAAGCTCTTCTCAGCGAGAGCGATTCAAGGATGTACCGCCAGAAGCAGAGCAAGCCGAACAGGAGAAAATAAAAAAGAAGTCACCGCAATTTAAGGCGGATACCCATATATAAGTTTTGCCCCGAAGCATTTGAATGTGCTTCGGGGCATCGTACATTTCATAGCTGCTAAGACAGATCAGAATATGTCAATTAAGCTCATACCTTGTTCCGTGGGACAATAACACAGCATCTGTTAATTCTACACATAATATCACTGTGTTTCGGTCATTAAGATCATTGTGCCCATTATCTATCCACGCTGCAAAAGCTGTTTTCAGTTTTGCGGCAATTTCAGTGTTTTCTTCTTTTCCGAAAAAGCCAAGATCGGTGCCCTGTCCGTGAGCAGTAAACCATTCACCTGCAATAGCTATAACGGGATTTTTTTCGATCTGCCTGATTTTATTGGAAAGAGCATAGGTGATCGTATAAAAGCAGTGGTTTTCATAATATGCATTCACATATCTGACATAAGGAATTCCATTTTCGACAGTTGCTAATGAAATAACTGTATCTTTTCCAAATCGTTCAGTCATGATACGTTCCGCTTGATCGTTCCAGTTTTTCATGTCTTTTCACCTCTAAATCCCGATTTATGTTCGTAACAATTATAGCATAACATTGCTGCATAGTCAATAAAAAAGCCATAGTACTTCTGACTGTAGATCAGAAATACTATGGCTTAAAACTTCTATATGAGCATCTTTCTTATCGCGGTGACTTTTTCTGTTATATAGAAAGGTTCTCGCCTTTGAGCCCGATGTAAGCGCCCTGCTTTGCCTCTGCGGAATCCGCATGAGCCAGCAGCCACTTGTTCCTTGCCCAGAGCATCTTGTCCTCGTCGTTCTTTGCGGCGGGTCTGTCCAGGTCGGTGTTGGTATTTCTCGGCAGAACTATCGCAACTCTGAAACCGTCGTCGGAAGTCTGGCAGGGAGCATAGTGCAGGGAAGTCGCATAGACCTCCACAACAGCACCCGCAGGCGCACGGAAAGCCTTGACATCGGCAGTATCCAGGACACCGTCGATTATCCTCTCCTGCTTAGCCAGCAGCAGCACAAAGTCGGTCACGCCGATATTTATCTCGCTGTTCCTGTGGTATTCAAGGCAGTTGAGGGACTTGTTGTGACCCCAGCACATACCCAGCTCAATGGGCATACCGCCGAAAGCGTTCTCCTGCAGCTCCTTGAAAATGCCGCATTTTTCCAGACTGTCGATCCAGGGCTCATAAGCCACGCCCTCCGCAGGCATATCCACAGCCTTCATGGCAGCAGTCAGCTCCGCAGTATCATAGCCGCCCAGCACCTTGCCGAACTCGGCAAACTCGGGGTCTGTAACAGAATAGATCTTCATTTCAAAATCCTCCCATAAGTTGATTTTCCGTCCTTTTTACGGACTGATCGTTTATATGACTGTTATCATTATATCACACATTTTTTGTTAAGTCTACCTAATTATTGTTGTCATTGTACATTTGTATCTAAGGTAAAATTCTGCGGATTTAATAAATGTTAAGCTGAAATTAACTCATTTACAACACATTTAACAAAATACAGCATCTCACGAATGCACCTGAAAAGCGGCGAATATTTAGTTAAATCTATTTATTTTGTGCCGAATGGTGGTTAATTCTTAAAAATAACTGGTAAAAATGTATAATGCAGATATCGGGGTTTGTGCATTTGACTGATTTTGAAAGTTAAAAATATGAATATAATACCAAACTATTGACAGTTGAAACAAAATAATGTATAATATGTTCAAGTTAAGAACAACGAATGATAAGTTCGTGGTATTTGAGTCATCGGCGACGCTGCGCCGAAATCCAATATGAAAGGAAAATGATTATGAAAACTAACAATAAGAAAAAGGGTTCGCCCATGAAGAAGTTGATCCCCGCCGCAGGATCGCTCGCGGTTTCGGCAGTTATGCTTTCGACATCGACTTACGCTTGGTTTACTATGAATAAGACGGTTACTGTTTCCGGTATGGAGATGAAGACTACGGTAGGTAGTAACCTTCTGATTTCAGATAACAACTACGAAGCTGATTATTCCACAGCTGCATTGACTCAGGGAAGAAAGGCGTTGCTTGAGCCTGTTTCTTCTGTATCAGGCGCTAATGGAACGTTCTGGTATACGGTAGATGCACTTGGTAATGGTGATGCAAGAACAGATGCATATACTTCTTATCATGAGACAGCTGAAGTGAGTGGTAGTGAAGATACATCGGGAAAAGCTCTTACTGCTAGTGCAATTGATGTGATTACTGCCTCAACTGCTGCGGGCACTCATCCGTCTACCGGCGGTGCTGGAAAAGCTTATTATGATGATGAATTCAATGCTACCTATACGATTAGTGATGCAGCTGCAGGTCAGACAACAGCATTTAAGAATGCGTATGGTTATGTTGATTATGTGTTCTATTTGAAGGGAACTGCTGATGCTATCAATCAGAATATAAGAATGACAAAGTGCAATCTTGTGTATGATGATAAGGCGATTACATCTCCCGCTTTCGGTTCTGGCGACGCAGTTGTCGGTGATAATGTTGATAAGGCTTGGAGAGCTGCAGTTTTCTGCTCTGCGATAGATGCAGCAAATGCTGGTAAGGGTGAAATCACTACTTCCAACGCAATAGTAGGAAATCTGAAGGCTATTCTTACCCTTGAAGGTGCAGCGAATCAGTCTGGAAATACAGCAATCTCTGCAAATAGCGCTCCAACTGCACTTGCACAGAATTACAACACATGGAGTGACACCACTAATAGCGCAATCGCTACCCTCGCAGACAAAGCAACTGGTTATTACATGGTGACAGTCCGTGTATGGCTCGAAGGTGAGGATACTACTTGCACATCTAAGACATATGCACAGCTTGATAAGTCTTGGAAGCTTGATTGTGAATTCTCAATGGATGCAAGCAAGAGTGCGGTTACAAAGATCGATTCTGAAGTTGCTGGCGGCTAATCTCATACCACACTAACAATACAATTTGAAACCTAACTAACCACAACCCCCGATTGGAGAAATTCTTTCGGGGGTTTTCTTTGTGCCAATATAAATACACCGCCCGTGAAACACAGCCCAAGCGTGCCCAAAACACGGCGCAGAAGAGCACCAAAAAATGGCAGCATTGCCCCGGAGTGCTGCCATTTGGTGTTCAGTGTATCCCAAAATACCCATGAAATTGGCATATTATCATTGTTTATTGTGACGAAAATATAAGTTAATTATGTTATCTATATAGTGAGATGTTGACATATTGACGAACTTGTGTTATAATTATAATGAAATAATTATATCATCGGGCAGAAAGAAAGAATTAAATAATATTACAAAAATTTGGCAGCAGCCTGAAACATGAGCCTGGCGAACGGAGCTCATGATCTCACAAGACCGCAAAACAACGCTTGCCTAAAAGGGGAGGTGAAGCAGATGGAAAAAAATAAGGAACTCGATATAAAAAAATTATTGGGTGAAAGCGAGTCTGCTTCATTGCCCGCCGACGACACAGCCACCGAAGAAGACCTCCGCCGCCTGCGCAAAATGAAGCTGATAAAACTAGGCACCGCCTCAGTTATCAGCGCGGTAATTTTGATTTTTATGACGATCGCTTGGTTTACTATGAATAGGGAGACAGGGACGTCTGGTATGGGGGTGTCAATAGGTTCCGATTCATATCAAATAGTTCCTCTTGATGGAAATGCCAGCATTTTTCAGGATTATTTTGATTGTATTTCCGATACTCAGGATTCTGCTATGGTGTGGAAAATGACTGCTGAGAACAACATGGATAATTATGAGGGAGACGCCGGCATCAGTCCCGGAGCTTACGGAACCATTTCGTTTTATGTAAAACCTCGTGATACATCTGTGAATCTGGATCTGTCTTTTGAGATCGTAGGTTACAAGTATACAGAAACAACAGAGTCAACAGAAGGAGAGGATCCCGTAACCACAAAGTCCATGACTCGGGTCAGTAATGATCTTCAAGGTTATTTGGCAGGGCATATATTTCTCTTTGAAACAAGGACCCCAGT
>NZ_CAMHRZ010000239.1 GCF_946187255.1 uncultured Ruminococcus sp. | reverse complement strand
TCGAGCTCTCCGCAAGCCTGCTGGCGCGAGGCTTGACCGCGCGCTTTGATTCGCGTTATAGTTTGTTTTGGGCGCTCATTTGTTTCCGCGAACATAGCTCTGCGCTTTTCGCTCTCCTGTGCTATTCTTACCCATTCCTATAACTATTCGGCGTATTCCCCGTCAGTCTCCTGAACTGCCGCATAAAATATTTCTCATCCGTATACCCGCACTTAAAGGATATCGCAGGTATCCCCATTGTAGTCGTCAGCAGCAGATACTTCGCCATAGCTATACGGCAATTTATCAGATCCTGATGAAAACTGATGTCAAATATATCTTTATAGGTAGCTCGGAAATGCCCGTAGCTCAGTCGGAAATCACGGCAGGTCTTCTGCGCGTCCCACTCCTTTTCGGGGTCGCAGTACATCGAGTTCCTTACTTTAAGGTAGTCGTTATAGTATGCGTGATGCCGTTTCTCCGAAAGCTGTTTTATCTTCATGTTAATGTCTTCGCTCAGCGCCGCAAAGCATTCATCGCTGCTGTCCTCCGCCGATATCAGCCTTGATGCCATGAAAAGCGTGTCAAGCCCTCTCTCCTTGATGTAAAGGGGCGAATGGGTTATTATCATCTCCAGCTTGTCCATTATCACGGAGATATCCTCCTGAGTATATCCCGCTCCCGCCGCAACGATGTACTGCCTGTCCGACAGCTTCCCGCAGAAGCCTTTTATGCCTGCGGTGATGTGGTTTAAACATTCGGATATCTCTATGTCCAGCCTCACCGAGAGATTTTTCTTGTCTATGCGGCTGTCGTCGGAGTATATTCCTGTGCGTATCATTATCAGCGGCAGTTTTTCCTGTCCGTTCAGCTTTTTGCAGGCGCCTGCCAGTTCATTGGTGAAGCCTGTTTTATTGTAGAGCCCCGTTGCCGTGTCGTGGTGCTCCGAAAGATCGCTGCATTCCAGCAGGGTATTTATATCGTTCTTCATGCGCAGCACCTGCAGGGCGTTCGACGTTATCTTCAGCCAGTCTATCATCACGCGGTCGTAGGTGTCGGGAGTGGTGTACTGGAATATGAAGTAACCGAACTCTCTGCCGTTTGAAAACAGCGGCGCAAAGGAAAGGAACATTTTGTCTCCCGCTCCCGGCAGTACTTCGGGGAAAAGCTCGCCCCTTGTGAAGAAACAGGGTTCGTCCGCACCCTTTTCGGGGCTCATTATGCGGTAGCATATCATCGGTTCGGTGTTAGATGAGCCCTCAGCCGAAGCCTTGTGGGAGCGTGTACACCAGTCCTCGTAGAGACACAGGTATATCCCCTTTACATTCCTTATAGGGTAGGAGAAGTCCCTGAGGGTCTGTATGTAGTCGGATATGGAACGGCAGTTTACCGACTGCTGTTCAAAGCTGCCGCATATATTAAAGTCCTTGAACTGCTTCATCTGCCGCATTTCCACCAGTTCCTCACGCAGATACTTTTTCTCCACACCGCAGGCGCAGGTATCGCCCGCGATAAGGTAGCCCGATATGTCTATATCCTGCATGGGCGCTCCCGTCAGCCAGGAATATATGGCGGCAGCGGCTTTTGCGCCCACTGCTTCGCGGTTGCGCTGATAGGTGGTGAGTATGGGGGCGTGGTATATCCTTTCACCGATATGCTCATAGCCAATAACTGTCAGGTCATCGGGGATGCTTATATTGTTATCGTACATCTTATCAAGGAGCCCGTAAGCCATATAGTCGTTGGCACATATCACAGCCTTCGGCATCCTGCGTTTTCCGCTCAGGTATTCCTCTGCGAGGTCTTCGCCTGTGTTGTTCCAGTAATTGCCATATATCACGTTCTCATCGGAGAAGGGCAGCCTCTTTTCCTCCATGACCTCTCTCACGCCGTCCACACGCAGCAGGGAAGTCATATACTCCTTATGACCCGTGATTATATCGATATCCGTGATGCCGTGAACATCGATGAGGTGTCGGGCAATGTCCCTGAAATCGCTCTTTACGTCCGTGCTTATACAGATACAGCCCTCCACATCGGCATCGGTGATGACTGTGGGTATATCCAGTTCTCTTATATGACGGAATATGTCCGCCCGCAGTTCGGGATAGATAAATGATTCGGAAGTTATTATCACCCCGTCCAGCCGCTCGGAGTGTACCAGCTCGTATATCTTGTTCTCCACTGCCGTTTCGGGGAAGTACTCCGCGAAATTGTATACGTTTGAAAATACAGCTATATCCATGCCCAGTTCTTCGGCTTTGGTGAGTATGCCTTTGAGCAGCTGCCGCTGTTCGCTCTGGGAAGCCCTTGAGGTGATCACGCCTATGAGCGGACGGTTTTCATTATTCATGCTTTACTCCTTTTATCACAGTATACGCCGCCTTTGGAAAACGTATCATCAGCGTATATTTAAGTCGGTTCCTGCCTTTTCATAATAATTCGTTCTTATTTAAGTTTTCATTTAATTACTAATTCTTATTATAGCACATTTTTTACAAAAATCAATAGGAAATCTGCATTTTTTTCACCAAATCTGCAAATCGTAGGTTGAAAAGTGTATTTGGGATGTTGTACAATATAGTTAGAATAAATAACTATATGAGTATATGAAAACGCCGTTCTATTTTATGGATCTTTTTAAGGAGATGATCAGATTATTATGAAAAAGCATAAGAAATTTATGGCATTCTTGCTGGCTCTGACCTGCAACTTCAGCGTTACAGCAGCGCTGCCGCAGCTTGCCGCACCTGTGTATGCACAGGAAGTAGTTCACGATAACTTTGAGCTCAACTATGACGGTTGGCACGGCACAGATACTTCTGTAACACTTCTTGCCGCTGAGAACGCAGGCTTTGATGCTTCCAGAGGTATGACCGTAACAGACCGTGCTACCGCAGCTGACGGTGCTGCTTCGTCCAAGGGTCTGTACCTTTTCGGCGGAGTTAAGTACACCTACTCCATGCAGGTATTCAGTGAAAAGGATACCACCTTCAAGCTCACACTGAAGTATGTCGATGAAGAGACCAACAGGCAGACACTTGTTACTCTTGCTGAAAAGGCAGTAAAGGGCGGCGAGTGGACAGAGCTTTCCGCTGACTACAAGGCACCCGAGAATACCTACGAGTATGAGCTGACACTCACCAACGACCTGACCGATGACTTTGCATTCGATAATGTAAGTGTTACTACCGAGAAGTCCGCAGGTGTCGCTTCCGCAGCTCCTGCAGGCAAGGGTCTGAAGGACGAGTTCGCTGATTACTTCCGTGTTGGTAATATATTCAACGGTTCTACCATAAACAATTCTGGCATCAAGGGCATCATCCTCAAGGACTGCAACGCTATCGAGTGCGAGAACGAGACAAAGCCCTATGCTACGATCGTTCAGAACGGTTCCACAGATACCAATGTCAAGGTAACTCTCAATCAGTGTGCAGCTATGCTGGACTTCTGTGCAAAGAACAATATCGGCTTCCGCGGTCATACCTTCGTATGGCACAGCCAGACTCCCGAGTGGTTCTTCAAGCAGGGCTTCAACAATAATAATGGTTATGTAAGCGCTTCTGTAATGGATCAGCGTATGGAGAGTTACATCAAGAATATGTTCAATGCGTATGCTACCCAGTATCCTACCGTTGATCTTTATTCCTATGATGTATGTAACGAAGTTATCTTCGACGGAACTGCAAAGCAGGGCGGTCTCAGACCTACTAACAATACAGAGGGCCGTGACGGTTCCTCCGCATGGGTAAGAGTATACGGAAACAACTCTTTCGTTGAGAAGGCATTCACTTATGCAGACAGATACAGACCCGACGGCTGTAAGCTGTACTACAACGACTACAACGAGTTTGCTGGCGATAAGAAGGATTGCATCAAGAACACCATCCTTATCCCTCTGCACAGAAAGGGCATACTGGACGGCATGGGTATGCAGTCTCATATCGACTGCTCTACAGGTCAGTGGGATTGGGGCAACACCTCTTCCTACCTTGCAGCTATGGACGATTATCTGAGTCTGGGCATCGATGTTCAGGTAACAGAGCTGGATATCTCCCGCGACGGCGGTAAGTATACCGACCAGCAGCAGGCTGAGAAGTACAAGGCTATATTCCAGCACTGCGTAGACGTTAACAAGAGCGGCAAGTACCAGGGCAAGGTTACCCTCGTACAGGTATGGGGTCCTAACGACAACAACTCGTGGGTAGGCAAAAACAATCAGGGCAAGCCCAACTATCCTCTGCTTTATGATGGAAATAACCAGCCCAAGACTGCTTACAACTACATAACCTCCATCATCCCCGACAGCCAGTGGGGCGATGGTTCCAAGTACAGCGGCGGCGGCGAGGTAAAGCCTGTTGAGCCCAATGAGTACGGCTGGTACTTCAACTGCGGATTTGAAGGCTCTACCGATGATTTCACAGGCAGAGGCTCCGCTAAGGTAGCTTCCAGCAGCGATACTTCATTCGTTGGCAACAGCTCGCTGTATGTATCGGGCAGAGAGAGCGCATGGAACGGTGCTACCTACTCCCTGAGCCCTCGTGCATTCAAAGCAGGTACTGAGTACAGCTTCAGCGCTATAGTTAAGTATACCGATGGCCCCGCTACCGACAAGTTCCACTTTACAATGCAGTACGACGATGCAAGCGGTACTGCAAACTATGTAAAGATCGCTACCGAGACAGTCAAGAAGGGCGAATGGACACAGCTTGCAAACAAGAACTTCAAGATCCCTTCGGACGCTTCCAATATGCAGATCTACGTTGAGACCGACGATTCTACCACATCCTTCTACGTTGACGAAGTTATCGGTGCAGTAGCAGGCACAGGCATCAAGGGACCCGAGAAGAGCAATGACGATCCCGGCGATACAACAAATCTCTATCCTTCTGTTCAGACTCAGGTAAAGAACGGCAAGATCGGCTTTAAGTGGACAAAGGTTCCCGGCGCTGAGAAGTATGGTATCGGCGTATACCAGGCTAACAAGTGGAAGGTCGTTAAGCAGGTCGACAGCAGCGTAACTACATGGACTTCTCCTCAGGTTGGCAGAGGAACATACAGAATGGTAGTTCTCGCTAAGGTAAACGGTCAGTGGGTAAATGCTGACGTATTCAAGAAGTCGTTCTATGTAACTGTTTCGTAATTCGGAATATCAGACACGTTATATCTAAAGCGGTTTGCTGCTTATGCAGCGAGCCGCTTTTTTGTGTAAATCCCAATTCGGTTGTGTATTGCTATAAACGATAATTTATGGGGGGCGCGGCAGCAAACAAGCGCTAATCACAATCTAAGTCGCGAACCAAAGCGCGCGGTCAAGCCTCGCGCCAGCAGGCTTGCGGAGAGCTCGAGAGGCAGAGCCTCTCGGTCAAGGCACCAAAGCGACGCGGAAACCGTGTATTATTAGTACACAAAACT
>NZ_CAMHRZ010000238.1 GCF_946187255.1 uncultured Ruminococcus sp. | reverse complement strand
TTCTGTATCTTTAAAAGCATCATAACCAATACTTGTAACACTATCGGGTATCGTTATGCTTGTCAGGCTTGTGCAGCCGGAAAAAGCAGCATTATTGATACTTGTAACACTATCAGGTATAGTTATACTTGTCAGACTTGAGCGGTGATTAAAAGCAGTATAATTGATACTGGATACAGCCTTGCCGTCTATCTCTGCGGGTACTTTAACTTCCGTATCACTGCCATAATACCTTGTTATCTCGACAGTTCCGTCATCGAGTAATCGGTATGAAAAATCGCCAAAAACATCCGCATTTGCCGTTACCGCTGTATCAAAAGAGGATACCGCTGCGGGCAGTGCGGTTCCGCCGAACACGAATGCCAGCGAAAGCAGTCCTGCAAGTATTTTTTTACTTTTCATGTTTTTTACCTCCTGAAATATTTCGGGACACAGTTTGTTAACTATTGTAATATTATACAACCCGAAGGGCTTTTTGTCAAGCATTTTTTCACTATCACAGCACCCGCAAAGCCTGCGCAACAGCTTAACGAAAACGTTATCGTTAAAATGTTCAAAAGGTGCCGAATGATTTTATCTAAATGTGCGAAAATCCGAAAAGCCCTTGAATAATCAGTGAGGATATGATATAATGAAACGTATATAAAGTTGAAAGGAAGAACGTAAAGTGAATAAGATAGACTTGAATTATATGTTCAAGGGTACCGAATGTGTGAAAATGCAGTCGGATAAGTATACCGCGATCATCGCGCCGTCCGTCGGTTCGGCAGTGCTGAGAATGAGGGACGATAAGAATGATCTGGAGATATTCAAGTTCCGCAAATTCGTCGCAATGAAGACTATCGAGTCACAGCGTGAGATATGGGGCCTGCCCACGCTTTATCTGCCAAACCGCTTTGATAAGGGCGTTTTGAAGACCTCAGACGCTGAGTATCAGCTGCCGATAAATGAGCCGCTGTTCGATAATTTTATACACGGCTGGGTACACAAGCGTGCCCATGAGGTGGAGTGCTTCTCGGAAGCCAACGGCAAATGCGTGCTGATAACCTCCTATGTGTATGATGAAAAGGACGAGATGTTTGAGCATTTCCCCCTGCCCTTCAAGATATCTTATACGTTTACGCTGTCTAAGGACGGGCTCACTCAGGAGATATACATCACCTCCAATGCAGATAAGGCGCTGCCTGTATCGATATGCACACACACCTGCTTCAACGCACCGCTGAAGGACGGCGGAAATGAAGCCGATATGAGGCTTTGCGTGCCTGTGGGCGAAAAGTGCGAGCTTAACAGGAGATGTCTGCCCACCGAGAGACTGCTTCCGCTGGCTGACTGGGACAAGGAGTACGGCAACGGGCAGAAGGTGCCTGTGGGACAGCAGCTGGATAACGATATGTATACCGCAGTGATGAATACCTACAAGGGCAAGCCCTTCAACGGTGTCATCATCACCGATATAAAGAGCGGTCATGTGCTGCTCAACGAAGTCTCGAAGGAATTCAGGTTCTGGAATATGTGGAACGACGGCGGAGATAAGGGGTATTTCTGCCCCGAGCCCATGACTGCCATGATCAATGCGCCTAACCTGGCACTTGATGATGAGGTCACAGGCTACCGCGAGCTTAAAAAGGGCGAGACCTTTAAATGCTGGCAGAGGTTCTATACCGAGTGACAAGACCCCGCATATTCACAGCGGTGCTCCTGGCGGTTATGATGCTGGGAGGCTGCGAGTGGGACGGGGCAGGTCAGCAGCTGGATGCTGAAACGTTTTCGGAAAGCGAAGAGACCACCATAGCAGAGGATATAGAGTCTGCTGATGTGGTATTTGAAGCGAAGGACGGCGATACTCCCGAGGATACCGCAAAAGCGATCTTTGCCGAATGGCTGGACAGGCTCGCAAAGGGCGACAGCGAGAGCGCAGAGGAGCTGGTGGCAAAAAGGGCAGGCGCAGTCGGCACGGAATTCAGGCTGTTCAATGTATATTATCCCGGAGATGCGGATATAGTTTATTTTGCACCCTCAGTGATAACACAGCGGGGGAGCAGTACCGTAGTAAGGCTCAAAGCTACGGTATCACCGAAGGAAGATCCGCAGAACAAGGTAAATGCCGAGATAATGGTGCGGGTGACGGCACAGGGCAAGGCAGTGATAGAGTATATCTCCGAGATCGGGAGCAGTGCCACCTTTGACCGCAATCTGTACCGCAGAGCGTCTCTTGCCTATGATATAGCGCAGAGCGTGTACGATAAGCTGGAGAAAAAGCCGGGAAACGGTATGCACCACATGGGTGACGGCTCACAAATGACGGAGACTGTCAAAAACAGGCTCTGTCCCTCGGATACGGAGGATTTCAGTATCGCAGTGCGTGACGGAAAGGTCATGTATGTAAGCTGGAGCGATGGGATATACTCGCAGAGGTTCCCGAGAGCACAGCTGACGGACGGGCAGATAAAGCTCGGATAAACAAGCTATTGCAGGACTTGTCGAAAAGACGGGTACTCTGGATATAAAATTTGGAAAGGTGGAATAACCAATGAAATTCGGATCATTCGACGACGTGAACAAGGAATACGTCATTACTGAACCTAGAACTCCCTATCCCTGGATAAACTATCTGGGCTCTCAGGCGTTCTTCTCTCTTATCTCTAACACAGCAGGCGGCTACAGCTTCTACAAGGATGCAAGGCTGAGAAGGATCACTCGTTACCGCTATAATAACGTGCCGATAGATATGGGCGGAAGATACTTCTATATCAACGATAACGGCACAGTATGGAACCCCGGCTGGTCCCCTGTGAAGACCGAACTCGATGCATATTCCTGCCGTCACGGTATGGGATATACTGTCATCAAGGGTGAAAAGAACGGTCTGGAGGCTGAGGTTACTTTCTTCGTACCTAACAACTACAACGGTGAGGTACAGCAGGTAGTTCTTACCAACAAGTCGGGCGCAGAAAAAACATTCAAGCTGTTCTCCTTCGCAGAGTGGTGTCTGTGGGATGCACAGGATGACTGCACCAACTTCCAGAGAAACTTCTCTACAGGCCGTGTAGAGGTAGACGGCTCTGTTATCTATCACAAGACCGAATACAGAGACAGACGCGATCACTACGCATTCTACTCCGTAAATGATACTATCGACGGCTATGATACCGACCGTGATTCCTTCATCGGTCTGTACAACGGCTTCAATAACCCCGAGGCAGTACTTGCAGGCAAGGCTACCGATTCCTTCGCTGACGGCTGGTCGCCCATAGCTTCTCACTACAAGGAGATCAAGCTGGGCGCAGGCGAGAGCAAGACTCTGATATTCATACTGGGCTATGTTGAGATGCCCGTTGATCAGAAGTTCGAGGCTGACGGCAAGACTATTAATAAGGTAAAGGCTAAGGCTATGATCGAGCAGTTCAGCACTCCCGAAAAGGTGGCTGAGGGTCTTGCAGAGCTGAAGGCTTCATGGGATAAGCTGCTGGGTATCCTCAATGTCAATACTCCCGAAGCTAAGGTTGACCGTATGGTAAATATCTGGAACCAGTACCAGTGTATGGTAACATTCAACCTGTCCCGTTCGGCTTCCTACTTTGAGTCGGGCATCGGCAGAGGTATGGGATTCAGAGATTCCAACCAGGATATACTGGGCTTTGTTCATCAGATCCCTGACAGAGCAAGAGAGCGTATCATCGATATCGCTTCCACACAGCTCCCCGACGGCGGCTGCTATCACCAGTATCAGCCCCTTACCAAGAAGGGCAACTCCGATATCGGCGGCGACTTCTCCGATGACCCGCTGTGGATGATACTTTCCGTTGCTGCTTATATCAAGGAAACAGGCGACTGGGGCATCCTGGATGAGATGGTTCCTTACGATAACGACGAGTCTAAGGCACAGCCCATGCTCGATCACCTGAAGGTATCCTTCTATCATATAGTAAACAATCTCGGTCCTCACGGTCTGCCTCTGGCAATGCGTGCTGACTGGAACGACTGCATCAACCTCTCCTGCTTCTCCGATACTCCCGGTGAGAGCTTCCAGACTTATACCAATCCCAAGTTCGCAGCTGAGGGCGGCTATTCAAAGGTAGCTGAGTCCGTAATGGTAGCTACTCTGTTCACCTACGCTGGTCCTAACTATGTGGCTATACTCAAGCATCTGGGCAAGGATGATGAGGCTGCTGCTGCACAGGCTGAGATCGACAAGATGAAGAAGAACGTTATGGAGTCCGCTTGGGACGGCAACTGGTTCCTGAGAGCTTATGACTCCAACGGCGAGAAGATGGGTTCCAAGGAGTGCGAGGAAGGTCAGATCTTCATCGAGCCCCAGGGCTTCGCTATCATGTCCGAGATAGGCAAGGACAAGGGTGCTGACATGAAGACTCTTGCTGCTATCGATGAGAGACTCAACACCAAGTTCGGTCTGGTACTGAACAATCCCGCATTCACAAAGTACTACATCCAGTACGGTGAGATCTCCACATATCCCGGCGGATACAAGGAGAACGCAGGTATCTTCACACATAACAATGCTTGGATAATCTGCGCTGCTGCTTACGCAGGTCAGGGCGATCAGGCATTCAAGTACTATTCCGAGATAGCTCCCGCATTTACCGAGGAGACTTCGGATATACACAAGACCGAGCCTTATGTATACGGTCAGATGATCGGCGGTAAGGACGCAGGTTCCGATATCGGCAGACCCGGCAAGAACTTCGGTCAGGGCAAGAACTCCTGGCTGACAGGTACAGCTGCATGGAATATGGTAGCTATATCCCAGTACATTCTGGGTGTACAGCCCGACTTCGACGGTCTGAAGATCGATCCTTCCATTCCTTCGGCATGGGACGGCTTCACCATCACAAGAAAGTTCCGTGACAACACCTACAACATCGCAGTTAAGAACCCCGACCACGTTTGCAAGGGCATCAAGTCCGTTACTGTTGACGGCACAAAGATCAATGGCAACGTTATGCCCGTATTCGAGGCAGGTTCCACTCACGAAGTTGAGGTAGTAATGGGCTGATAAACAGCATATTTTTCAGGGCGGAAGTGCTAAGCACCTCCGCTCTGTTTTTATATAAGGCTCCTGAGTTCTTCGGCGGTGAGACCTTTCTGGAAGGCAAGATTTATGCCGTCGGAGATATATCCCGCGGCGGATGACACCAGTGCGTCTATACTGCCGGGAGTGACGGTCATGCGTTCGCAGCCTTCGGGGGCGGGGGAGTGGAATATCATCTCCGCTGCGGATGCAAGCTCCACCACCAGCGGCACGCCAATGGCTATGCACCGCACTCCCAGAGTATTTTCGGATATCTCACTGCGGGAATTTTCCACGCCGCTGCCGGGGGATATCCCGGTGTCGCAAAGCTGTATCGTCCTGCCAAGATGTTCCAGTTCCCAGCAGGCAAGGGCATCGACTATCACC
>NZ_CAMHRZ010000237.1 GCF_946187255.1 uncultured Ruminococcus sp. | reverse complement strand
ATATGGTCAATACAACTCTTGAAGATGTGCTTGAAGGGGAGTACGGCGCACCCATAGTGACTCATGATTACAGCAGTCAGGCAGAATAATCATAGTGAGGGATATACGTCTTTTGCTGTATGATCCGTCCGTTTATGCGGGCGGATTTTTGTGACATTGAGGGAAATATATTCCGTTTCCGCTGCCGGAGCTGATATGTCGGAAAATAATGTAATTGTTTTGCACAACAAACCAATTGTTGTCTTGTGTAAGGTGCATAAAAATGCGCAGAACATTTTGGCATTAGTCTGCCTTGACTTTGTTACAAATATACTATATACTAGAATATAGGTGCATTTTGAATACAAGATATGGTGTTCAAATAAAATTCACCGCTTTATCAAGATAAAGTCTGGAGGAAGTACCATGATCGTAAAAATCAAAAAAAGGGACGGGCGTACCGTTACTTTCAATATCGAAAAGATAGCACAGGCTATCTATAAAGCAGCCGAGTCCGTCGGCGGAAGTGATTATGAAACAGCGCTTGAATTGTCGGGCAAGGTCGTTGATATGCTGATGAGCAACAATATCAATACTCCTACCGTTGAGGAGATACAGGATTGTGTTGAAAAGGTGCTTATCGAGGAAGGTCACGCTGCTACTGCCAAGTCCTATATACTCTATCGTTCCGAAAGGACAAGGGCGAGAGAGATGGATACCAGACTTATGAAGGTGTATGAGGATCTTACGTTCAAGTCTGCGGAAGACAGCGATCTGAAGCGTGAGAATGCCAATATCGACGGTGATACCGCTATGGGTACCATGCTCAAATACGGTTCCGTTGGCGCTAAGGAATTCTACGAGATGTATGTTCTCGAAGAGGATCATGCCCGCGCCCATGAGGAAGGCGATATCCATATCCACGATATGGACTTTTATACCCTCACCACTACCTGCACGCAGATAGACCTTACCAAGCTGTTTACAGGCGGCTTTTCAACTGGTCACGGCTATCTGAGGACACCTAATGATATCACCAGCTATGCCGCACTTGCCTGCATAGCTATCCAGTCAAACCAGAACGACCAGCACGGCGGTCAGTCGATACCTAAGTTCGATTATGATATGTCCGAAGGTGTAAAGAAAACTTTCCGCCACCGTTACAGAGATAATATCCGCAGGGGTCTCGCACTGCTGGCAGATGTTCCCGACAAGCCCGATATCGCTCAGAGATGTGCGGATTTCCTTTCTAAGAGAGGGCTTACTCCCACACTAGCCAACGATAACGGCTATATGGAGGAGGAAGCTCAGCTGCTCTGCTCATACGCCGATGCTAAGGTAGTAAAGAAGATACAGAATTTTGCTTTCAAGAGTGCGGTCAAGGAGACCGACCGCGCCACCTATCAGGCTATGGAAGCACTTGTGCATAACCTTAATACCATGAATTCCAGAGCCGGCGCGCAGACACCGTTCAGCTCCATAAACTACGGTACCGATACTTCCATCGAGGGCAGGATGGTAATAAAGAATATCCTGCTTGCAGAGGAGGCAGGTCTCGGCAACGGAGAAACGCCTATATTCCCGATACATATCTTCAAGGTCAAGGAGGGTGTCAACTTCAATCCCGAAGATCCCAACTACGATCTGTTCAAGCTGGCGTGCAGAGTATCGGCAAAGCGTCTTTTCCCGAACTTCTCCTTTATCGATGCGCCCTATAATCTCCAGTATTACAAGGAGGGCGACCCCAATACCGAGATCGCATACATGGGCTGTCGTACAAGAGTTATCGGCAATGCTTACGATCCCGAAAGAGAGATAGTTACAGGCAGAGGAAACCTCAGCTTTACGACAATCAATCTCCCGAGACTTGGCATAAAGGCACACTACAATATCGATGAGTTTTACAGACTTCTGGATGAAAAGCTCCAGCTGTGTATAGATCAGCTGATGCACAGATACAGGATACAAGCAAGCAAAAAGGTAAAGAACTATCCTTTCCTTATGGGACAGGGCGTATGGATAGATTCGGAAAAGCTGTCCTATAATGACAGTGTGGGTGAAGTGCTGAAACACGGTACCCTTTCCGTTGGCTTTATCGGTCTTGCTGAGTGTCTGAAAGTACTTACGGGCAAGCACCACGGCGAATCTGAGGAATCCCGTGCGCTGGGTCTTGAGATAATCAAGCACATGCGTGAGCGCATGGATAAGGAAACCGCGGCAACGGGTATGAATTTCTCGCTGCTGGCAACTCCCGCAGAGGGTCTTTCGGGACGCTTTGTCAAGATGGACAGAAATGTATTCGGTGAGATACCCGGTGTTACCGATAAGGAGTATTATACCAACTCTTTCCATGTTCCCGTATATTACAAGATCAACGCTTTTGAAAAGCTGGCAATTGAGGCACCCTACCACGAACTCACCAACGCCGGCCATATAAGCTATGTTGAGCTTGACGGCGACCCGCTGGGCAACCTCAGTGCATTCGAGAAGATCGTAAGGTATATGAAAGAAGTCGGCATAGGCTACGGTTCTATCAACCACCCTGTTGACAGAGATCCCGAGTGCGGCTACACAGGTATCATCGGTGACCGCTGCCCCAGATGCGGCAGAACGGAAGCAGAGCACCGCAAGACCGCTCATGAAAGGATACCGCGCATCAAGGTTGAATGTTCATCTGCCGATAAAACAGAATAAAATTCTTATCATCATCTCCTGTCCTCTGATGTGCAGGAGATGATTTTGCGCATTGTTTGGAGGTCTATTATGGAAATAAGGATCGCAGGTATTGCAGAGGAGTCCATCGTTGACGGACCCGGATTTCGGTATACTGTATTCACTCAGGGCTGTCCCCATCGCTGCAAGGGCTGTCAGAATCCTCAGACGCATGATTTCAGCGGAGGGACTATCGACGATACCGACCGTATCTTTGAGCAGATCATGAAAGATCCGCTGCTTGACGGTGTAACGTTCAGTGGGGGAGAGCCATTCTGTCAGTGCGAGCCGCTGCTGGATCTTGCAAAAAAGATAAAGGCATCAGGTGAACGTAAACTCAACCTGATAAGTTACACTGGCTATACCTACGAACAGCTCACCGAACGCGGAAAGACCGATCCCGTTTGCAGGGAACTGCTTGAAATGCTGGATTACTTAGTTGACGGAAAGTTTGAAGAGGACAAGCGTTCTCTCGAACTGAGATTTCGCGGCAGCTCAAATCAGCGTTTTATAGATGTTCAGCGTTCTCTTGAAGAGGGAAGAGCTGTTGAAGCCGATCCCGATATGATATGACACAAGCCCCGCACTCAGCAAAGTGCGGGGCTTTTTGATATGAATATCTCTTTTTGCAAAGTATCTTTCTAGCTATCTTTTGAGAAGAATTAAAGGGTTACGCTCAATATCTTTCCCTGAATGCAAACGCACCAAAGCCGCCAACTATGATAAGCGAGATACCCAGCACAAAGAAGTACCAGGTGCGTCCCAGCAGTGTCTCACCTTCTTTGACAAGATAGCACTTAGCGGGCTGTGAGGGGTCAACCATCATATCAACAGTTTCTCCTTCGGAAAAGTAGTTTGAGCGGAAGGGCTTTCTCACCGAGTATTCGTATTCCTTGTCATTGTAGAGATAGCCTACACAGGGTATGTATTCCGTGTGGCTGTTTTTTCCGCTGATGTACTTTGAATCGACGTACAGTACAACGCCCTGTACCTTTTCGGTGCAGTCCTTCTCGTAATTCTTTTCGCTCACCCAGAAATATACTCCCAAAATGATCACAATAACGCCAATAAATGCGGCTATCACGCTTTTTGTAAAATTGGTCTTTGAGGGCATTACTTGCGTTCTCATTTTTTTCCTTTGCTCCTTTATGACTGCAAGGGCACTGTATTATACAGCGCCCCGGCAGTTTCTATATTATTAAGGTGATATAATAAGGCTTTATGCCTCGATGATATCTACATCATCAGCCGAAAGTCTCTCGGCTTCCTCATCGGCAACTCTCTTGATAGCTTCCTTGCGGGACTCTTCAAGTGCGTCCTTCATGTCCTTGCCCAGAAACTCGGGGAGTGACATACCTGCCTGCTCGAACAGATCGTTAAGGGGAGGAACGCTCTTCATCAGACCGCTGAGGAAATTAGCGGTAGAACCGCCGCCCTGTCCGCCGTTAGCGCCGCTGTCCCAAACAGTGATCTTGTCGATCTTGATGTTCTTGATAGCTTCAACCTGGATAGCGATCAGCTGCTCCATCTTGTCAGCGATGATGAGTCTTACCGCAGCATCAGCGTCACCGCCTGCAGCAGCAACTATCTGCTTCAGACCTTCTGCCTGCTTGGTGAGTATCTCCTGATTACCCTTAGCCTCAGCTTCCATCTTAGCGAAGATAGCGTCAGCTTCACCCTTTGCCTTACGTCTGGTAACTTCTGCCTGTGCTTCTGCCTCGATCTCTGCCTGCTGCTTGCTTATCTCAGCCTTTACGATAACGTCAGCCTTCTGGGTAGCCTTTTCAAGCTCTGCTCTTGTGAGCTCAGCTTCCTGCTGTGCGATGTATGCTTCCTGCTTTGCCTTTGCAGCCTGAACAGCTTCGGCAGCGGTAGCCTTACGCAGCGACTCAGCTTCTCTTTCGCGTCTTTCAGCTTCGGACTGTGCAACTGCTACCTTAGCGTCGTTCTCACCCTTGATAGCGTCTGCGTTTGCAGCTGCAACTTCGATCCTCTGCTCCTTCTGTGCGTGGGACTGACCGATCTCACCGTCTCTGTGCTTCTCGGCAACGCTCTTCTTAGCGTCGTTGATAGCCTTTGCAGCAGCTTCCTTACCGAGAGCTTCCAGGTATCCCGACTCATCGGTGATATCAGTTACGTTAACGTTGATCAGTTTCAGACCGATCTTTTTCAGCTCGATCTCAACGTTGTTGGATACTGCCAGCAGGAACTTGTCTCTGTCGGAGTTGATCTCCTCAATATCCATTGTAGCGATGATAAGTCTCAGCTGACCGAAGATGATATCCTTAGCCAGCTCCTGGATCTCCATCAGCTTCAGACCGAGAAGTCTTTCAGCCGCATTCTGCATGATGCCGGGCTCGGTGGAGATACCAACCGTAAATCTCGAAGGAACATCGATACGGATATTCTGCTTTGACAGCGCATTTTTCAGGTCAACGTTGATGGATATGGGTGTCAGATCCATATACTCATAGGACTGTATAACAGGCACGATGAATGCTGCGCCGCCGTGAATACATCTCGCGCTCCTTGCCTGACCGTTCTTGTCAGTGCCGACTTTACCGTAGATTACCAGCACCTTGTCAGAGGGGCATTTTCTGTATCTTGAAAGAATTGCCATAAGTGCTGCAAAAAGTACTGCTACTATAATACAAATAATAATGATCGTCTCGGTTCCCATAGTGATCTCCTTTATATCTCAAAACATGTAGTGTATGCGAATGTTGTCTTCTTTGTGTTCTGTATTTCTTTA
>NZ_CAMHRZ010000236.1 GCF_946187255.1 uncultured Ruminococcus sp. | reverse complement strand
CTTTCATCTTTTCTATCGCATCAGCGTTGCAGGCATCATCGCCCATATACTTCATCTTGTCCACATCGATACCCATCGCACCTAGAGTTACCAGCAGGTTAAGGGTCGTATCCTCAATATCGCCGTCTGCATACTTTTCCGTTTCTACATCTGTCTCGATCTTGTAACTGCCGCAGGCGGTGAGTGTCAGCGCCATTGCCGCCGCCGCTGTGAGCGCAATAAACTTTTTCATATCTGTCTCCTTTGTCTTTGCTACTTAACCTCGACCACCTGTATGCCCGAACGATCCAGCGCTTTCTTGGTGGCACAGTATGCGATATCGCCGTATTCCTCGCTGTTCTTTACCGAGCTGAGGGTATCATATCCGCTGTGAGCCTTTTTCATTTCCTCCACATACTCATCAACGTACTTATCCGTACCGAACCAGAAGAACTCTATATACTCATCACCGTTTTTACCGTTGAGCACTGTAATGGTCTCATCATCTTTCTTTATCTTGTCGGTATTCACGGTATAACCTTTGCTCTCCAGATTCTTTGTCATCTCTGTCACATCGGGGTAGTATGTTCCTCTGCCGTCCATATAACAGCCCCCGAACATGAAGCATACCATCAACATCGTTGTTATCAAAACATATATCTTTTTCATCGTGTTTCTCCTTTTATAGCGATCCAACTATATAAATTCACAAGATCCGGTCGCAAAAGCTCGGATATATGGGTTTTGAGAACGGATCTTGTCTGAATTTTAAGGCGGATCGCTATATGCCGCCGATGCCGTACTTTTTTTCATTTTCTCCGTCTTGTCCTGTCATGCGGAGGAGTCTCCCTTTCCTCCGCATATCCTTTTTTCTCCTTAGTAATTAGCCGTATCCCCAGCTCATTACCTGCCATTCTCCGCCTTTTTCTCTGCCCAGCCACCACTGCCAGCCCTCGTAGACCTTGTTGTGCTCCCATGCATCGTCTCCGCCGAAACGCGGTGTACGGAAAGTGCTTTCAAACTCGATCACCTCATCGAACCTGCCCTTGCCCTGTGCTTCGCCCAGTTCGTTGATCCAATCGAGATTGTCCGTTGTTACCGCGCCATCACCGCCGTAGCACACCCATTCGAGATCGCAGCCCTTGAAGTCCTTGAACTTCTCCTCGATAGCCATGACCGCACTGTTCATATCAGCCTGTGTATATATCTCCGACTTTCCGTATGTCACAGCGTAGTCCTGCTTTCCGCAGCCTGCCAAAGCCACTGCCGATGCGGCGGCTGCCGCTATCAGCTTTGTTTTTCTCATAAGATCAGTTCCTCTCCGCCGTCTTCATCGTCGTTCATGTCCATTAAGCGGCTCCTTTTGAATTCCTGTTCCACCAGAAGAACACATACTCCCAGCGCGCTTACTGCGAATGTCATTATCTCTCTCATTGCCGTCCTGCCTTTCCGCCCGCCGAAGTCTCCGTTTACGGCGGGCTGCCTTGTTGTTTCCGTTCATTTGTCCTGCGTGTACTAGGTGTATTATCTGTCGTAGTACACTTAGAGTTTACCACCGCAGACGTGATTTGTCAATGATTTCATTAGTTTTTCGGCATATATCACAGTTACACTCAATTTATTCCATGACCCAATTGGCTAATGCGTACAGCAAAAACGTTTTTTCGCCTGCCAAAACCGTACTGTTACACCCGTAGTACACCCCTTTCAACCCACAGGTGTACTACTCGGGTGTACTACACCGCATACAAAAAAGCAGCCCGCACTTCTGCGGACTGCCTTGTACTATCATATCTTATTTATGTGCGTCTTCAAACTTCTTTGTACGCGCTGCCAGCTTCTTCTTTGCATAATCCTCTTTGATTATCTCCTCTGCGCGTTCAATGGCAAGTGCATCAGCGGGAACATCCCCCGTGATGGTGGAACCCGCCGCTGTATATGCGCCTCTGCCTATACATACGGGCGCCACAAGATTTGTATTGCATCCGATGAAAGCATTGTCCTCCACCACAGTGCGGAACTTCTTCTCGCCGTCATAGTTCGCTGTAGCCACACCGCAGCCGAAATTGACATTGCTGCCCACATCCGAATCGCCCACATAGGTAAGGTGTGATACAGATGTGCCCTCACCTATGGTGGAATTCTTTATCTCAACAAAATCGCCTATCTTAACACCCTTGCATATATGCGTATCGGGACGCAGCTGAACAAAGGGTCCTATCTTTGCACATTCATCAACAACTGCATCGTATGCCTGTACATAATTGAGGCTGACATTATTGCCGATAACAGTATTTTCCAGCACACAGCCCCTGCCGATGATGCAGTCCTCACCGATGACGGTCTTGCCCCTCAGCTCCACATTGCTGTCAATGCGGGTACCTCTGCCGATAACAACATCGGTACCTATACTAACGCCGTCAATGCAGGTGAACTCTATGCCCTCATCCAGCCACTTGTCTATCACCGACATCCTGGCGATATCGTTCAGTTTCAGCAGTCCGCGACGGTCGTTGGCACCCAGTGCCACGTTGGGGTTTTTGGATATGAAAGCGTCAGCGCCCTTGCCCTTGTTTATCATAAGCTCAACGCAGTCGGTCAGGTAGTACTCGCCCTGTGCGTTGTTGGGCTTTATCTCAAACAGCACCTCCAGCAGGTCGGCTGTCCTGAACCAGTAGCAGCCCGAATTGATCTCTCTTACCTTCAACTGTTCGGGAGTGCAGTCCTTGTGCTCAACGATGCCCGCAATGCCGTTCTCGGTGCGTATAACTCTGCCGTAGCCTGTGGCATCATCCACCACAGAGGTTACTACGGTAACACCGTTGTCCTTGCTCTGATGGAGCTCCAGTGCGCCCTTGATAGTATCAGCATCGATGAAAGGTGCATCGCCGCAGAGTATCAGCGTATTGCCGTCGGTATGCTCGCGCAGGAAGCTCTCCGCCATCATCACCGCATGACCTGTACCGAGCCTTTCAGCCTGCATGACTGTGCTCACCTTTGCCGAAGAGCTCCTGCCCTCAACGTAGGCATCGATCTGCTCGCCCGCAAAGCCCTTAACTACGCATATCTCATCAAGACCTGCATTCTCACAGGCTTTCATGACCCATTCTATCATCGGCTCGCCCAGTACATTGCACAGTGCCTTTGGCGAGTTTATCTTCATACGCTTGCCCTGTCCGCCCGCAAGGATTATCACATTATCTGACATACAAAAATCCCCTTATATCATCATATTAAACGGCACGCGGTCCTTTTTCTGTACAGATAATAGACAGCGTGACTGCCGTTTTACATTTATTTACTGTCATTCCAACTTTATAATTATAATACTTTCAAACGCTTTAGTCAAGACATATTTTTGCCATATTTACGACCGCTTTGTAACCGTTTTCCGTTATTTCAACACACTTCCGGAGCCGAAATCTCCTAACTGATAAAAGACAAGCATCGTATTTGTTAAAGATACACAATATTATTTACTGTTAGGTTAAATGTAACGTAAACCTCTTGCAATTTTTTTTTAATATGATATAATAGATATCAAGGAGAAATGTATCCTTATTGATGGAATATGGAAAAATGCTCCGCGTTTTATCCGGCGCGGGCAAGGGAAGAAAGGATATTGATATGAAAATAAGAAACAGCTTTTTTGCCGGACTTTGCTCCGCAGCACTGGCTGCAAATCTGCTGCCTGTTTCTGCAGAAGGTGCAAAGACCGACTTTTACGAGGCTACCTCAGATAACGTGAGGATACTCGGAAGAACTGTATATAACGAAGACGCACTGTGGTTTGCAAATTCGGCTGCGGGCGTTGAGTTCAAGGCTACAGGCTCGCAGGTCACGTTCAATATAAACGTATCGGGTGATCCCACCCGTGTGGGCGTATACCTCAACGGTCAGCTCTATCAGCGCGGCGTGATAGGCGGCAAGTCCGCAAGCGCCCGCAAAGCGAGCATTACCGTACCTCTGGCGGAGGGCGAAAATACCATTAAACTGCTGAAGCTGTCGGAGGGTCCTCAGTCCACTATTGCGATAGACAGCATCGAAACTGACATAGGCGGCACTCTCAGCCCCACTGCAGCAAAGGAGAAGAAGCTGGAATTCATCGGTGACTCCATCACCTGCGGGTACGGTATCGACCTGCCGCTGAAAGACCCCGAGACCAAGAAGAACAACAGCTTCTCCACCAAGAGCGAGGACGCATCCAAGACCTATGCTTTCCAGATCGCTGAGATGCTGGATGCTGATGTGAATCTCTTTGCGGGCAGCGGCTACGGTATATGGTGCAGCTACGGCGGCGGCAGAGAAAATGTCATGGGTAATTTCTACACCAAATGCGGTCCCAATACCTGGAACAGCATTTCGGCATCGAGTTATACACTGATACAGTCCTTCGACTGGGATTTCAGCAATTATCAGCCCGACTGCGTAGTAATAAATCTTGGCACCAATGACTGGTCGTATTTCAGCTCTCACGGCGGCGAAGTGGGAGATTTTGAGGACAGTTATATCGATTTTCTCGGTATGGTAAGGGCTAACAACCCCAACGCCAAGATCGTATGCACACTGGGTATGATGGGCGCCGATCTTTATCCCAACGTGGAGAGCGCTGTGGATTATTACAAGGAAGATACGGGTGACAGTGAGGTATACCTCCTTGAACTTGCGCCCATAAACGCTTCCACTGAGGGCTACGGTGTGGATTATCACCCAATGCCTGCCACCAATACCAGAGTTGCCAATGATGAACTGGGACCCTTTATCGCAGACCTCATGGGCTGGGAGCTGGGAGAGATGCCCGATGACGGCACACTGACTCTCACCCCCGATAATCTCATAACAGGCGAGTACCATGAACAGCCTGCCGATACCGAGCCCGAAGACAGCAGCGAGGCAGATACCGATGTATCGAATGCATCCAAGGAGGATGTTTCCTCAGTATCAAGCACATCCGCTTCATCCGCTGACAGTTCGGACAGCAGCAGCGACTCAAAGGATAGCAGTTCTTCCTCCGACAGCAGCAAAAACAGTTCCGCCGGCGGCACAAGCTCTGCAAACAAGGCAAACAATGCAAGTACTGCCAACAGTACAGCTGCCAACAACTCCAACAGCAACCCCACTACAGGCTTTGCAGGCGGCATGGCTATGATCGCGCTGATGGGCGGCGCAGTTATCATTTCAAAGAGGAAAAAATAACTGATCTGTACATTTTTTCAAAACAGTTTTGCAGGCAGAAAGGGTACGATAAGGTTTAGTTTATTGTAACTCTTTTTCAAGATTATTTGTGAAAAAATTTCAAAATTACTTGCATTTTTGAAAAATATGTGCTATAATATAAATGTGGATAATTATATAGAATATTTAATGGCACAAGCCATGTGAGATTATAGTAAGTATATGATCAGGAAGGAAGATAGTTATGACATATATGCTCAACAGTATAGATGAAGCTATTGATAGAAAGTTTCTAGTAACTAAACAGATGAAGGCTCAGGCTGAACCGGGAAATATAATCCATGTACTTAA
>NZ_CAMHRZ010000235.1 GCF_946187255.1 uncultured Ruminococcus sp. | reverse complement strand
CTCAAACTCCCGCAAGCCTGCTAGCGCGAGGCTTGACCGCGCGCTTTGGTTCGCGCTATAGTTTGTGATTAGCGCTTGTTTGCTGCCGCGAAATTTGCAATTTCTTACATAAATCACATAAATTGGCTTGCATTAACCGAAAAAATGTGGTATAATCTGAAAGTAAAGTATTTAATATTATAGTATCGAAAGTAAAATCGGAGGCTCAGTAATGGACAGCTTTAAAGAACAGATCATTAAAAAGGAAAATACTTCTAAGGATACCACCATGCGATTCCTCATTGCGTTCGCAAGCATCGCTCTCGGGTTCGGTATAATAATGTTCGCGGTCATGTTCCGCGCATTCCTGCCCATCGCTTTCTTCCTCGCAGGTCTTTCCGTGTACGGCGGTGTGCATCTTATCAGAAATCTCGAACTGGAGTATGAATATATCTTCACCAACGGCGACCTGGATGTGGATAAGGTCATCGCCGCAAGGAGCCGTAAGCACCTGATAACTCTGAAAGTCAATGACGCTACCGATATCGGTGAGTATAACGGCGGTGCGGACGGTGACAGGACGGTCGTCATAGCTTCTGCCATGAACAGCGATATGAAGGACTGGTTCCTGGATGTCAAGCACCCCGATCACGGCGATACAAGGCTGATATTCACACCAAATGAGGATATGCTGAGGGTTATAAAGACCCATCTCCCCAGAAATCTGAGGAACAAGGTGAACGTTTCCGACAAGCCTGCGGAGGACTTTGAGTAATGTCTCCCTTCAAGGTCGGCACAGATCTGGTGGAAGTCGCAAGGATAAGGAAGTCCTGCGAAAAGGAAAGGTTCGTCAGGCGGGTGTATGCCCCTGCGGAAATGGAATATTTTTCTTCCTTCCGTGACCCCGCCGAAAGTATGGCGGGCTGCTGGGCAGCCAAGGAAGCCTTTGCAAAAAGTCTCGGCACGGGCGTAAGGGGCTTTGAGATGTCGGAGGTGGCGGTAGTTCACGACGAACTGGGGTGTCCGCACCTTATGCTTTACGGCAAGGCGGCTGAGATAGCCGAGGAACGCGGACTGGATTTTGAGATAAGCATAACACATACACGGGAGTATGCGGCGGCAACGGTGATAGCATTCCCGAAATAAATGAGAATAATAAACCTCGGGGGATACCCGAAAGACAGGAGGTACGAAGATGATAAAGGACAGGATCCTGACAGTTGAGCAGATGAAAAACTGTGAAAAAAGATCGGAGGAGCTGGGAGTCAGTGCGGCAGCCCTTATGGCGGCGGCGGGCGAAAGGCTGGCAGCCCATGTTATGACCGAAGCGAACAGCGACGGTCAGCCCGACACACCCGAGATAGTTATACTGGCGGGCAAGGGCAACAACGGCGGCGACGGCATGGTAGCTGCGAACCATCTGTTCCGCAGCGGGATAAGCACAAAGGTGGTGCTTTGCTGCGGCAAGCCCGCTACGGAGCTGGCAAACAATGCCTACAACAAGCTGAACAAGGAAGTCGAAGTCATATTCTATGACGGCGACACCTCGCATCCCTGGGCAAAAGCCATCAGCGAGAGCACCATTGTCGTTGACTGCATCTTCGGTACAGGTTTTTCGGGTGAGATAGAGCGCGACCTGCAGCCGCTGTTCATACACCTCAATACCTATGCCAAGCGCGTTATCGCCTGTGATATCCCCTCGGGCGTGGATGCGAGGAGCGGTCAGGCGGGGGTACTGGCGGTAACTGCGGATATCACCTGCACCATGCACGCCAAAAAGCTGGGTATGCTGCTCTCACCCGCAAAGTATTTCTGCGGAAAGGTATACGTTGAGGATATAGGCATACCTCCCGCAGCCACTGTGGGCGATGAGATAATGGCAAATGAGATATACTCAAAGGCTTGTATGCTGGATAACGCTCATCTGGGTCAAAAGTTCCTGACCTCACGCAAGCCCTGGGCGCACAAAGGCACCTTCGGCAAGCTGGTATGCGTTTGCGGCAGTGACAGATTTGTCGGTGCGGCAGGCATTGCCGCCACTGCTGCCATGAGGATGGGCGCAGGTCTGGTGGAAGTATGCAGCACCGATAAAGTGGTGGATGCACTTTCGGCAAATCTCTACGAGTGTATATTCAGCAGGATGAAGTCGGATGACAAGGGCTGCATATCCTCGGATAACGCAGCGGAGATACTCGAAAGACTTACCGATGCCAAGGCGCTGCTGCTGGGCTGCGGACTGGGTCACACTCCCGAGACCGAAAAGCTGGTGGCTGAGCTGGTGGAAAAGTCTCCCGTGCCTGTAATAATCGACGCTGACGGAATAAATTCCCTCGTCCCGAATATAGATGTACTGTTGAAGAAACAGTCAACGGTGATACTCACACCTCACCCGGGCGAGCTGGCAAGGATGTGCGGCGTATCGCAGGATGAAGTCCTTTCGGACAGACTTAAATACACCTACGACTTCTCCCACAAGTACGGCGTGACTGTAGTTGCCAAGTCCTCGGAGACCATAGTATGCTGCGCTGACCGCACGGAGATAGTTACCGCCGGAAATACCGCGCTGTCCAAGGGCGGCTCGGGAGATATGCTGGCAGGACTCATCGCATCACTCACTGCGCAGACAAAGCGTTCTTCCCTCATCAACTGCATACTTGCCTGCATGGTAATGGGCAGATGTGCGGAGGAACTGAGCAAGAAGCGCTCGGAGCGCGGCATCCTGGCAAGGGATATACTGGCTTACCTGCCCTTCTTCCTCAAACAGCTGGAGGAAGGCGAGGGGTAAGTATACACCGTAATATCACGGCTCTCTTTAACGGAGAGCCGTTTTTTATCGGGAGGTACAGCATGAAGAGGATAATTACAGCGGCAGCTGCGGCGGCAGTGATGCTCACGGGATGCGGGGCTGAGAGCCATACCAAAGGCAAGGAGGTCATAAGTGGGGAATTTGACAAGAACGCAAATATCACCATAGGCGGTCGTGAATACGAAGCCCGCCTGCGCAGGGGCGGCGCGGGGATGTGGGAGTGTGAGTTCACCGCACCCGAATGCATCAGCGGGCTGACGCTGACGGCGTCCCCCGAGATATGCGTCATCTCCGCCGAGGGGCTGACCTACGAAGCCGACATAGCCGATCTGCCCGACAGCGGACTTGTCCCGCAGGTGACAAAAGCCCTTGATGATATCATCGCAGGCAAAGGCACCTCGGGCGAGGGCTACCACGCCGAAACAAAGGGCGGCGAGATAATCTCCCTGCAAACCGAAAACGCCTCTCTGGTGTTCTCAACCGGTTGATATATCTTTTGTGCAGAGGCGCGGCACGAGCGGCGAACTGACCATTTATTGCGATTTGTTGCCGACCCGGTATCCGGTCGAAGGCGCATCCGAAAGAGGGCGATTTTTCGGGCTTTTGAGGGCGGCGGACGGGCGTTTTGTAAAATGTTTTTCTTTTGTTAAAATGTATCTTTTGCTTAATTGATGAGATATTTTGTCATAACCTCTTGATTATGCCTGCGAAATGTGTTATAATATATGCACAGAAATAAATTAAACGACATTAGAAATTGCACTATGCGAACGAGTAAAAGTTCGATATATGCTTTTGCGAAGTTCGCAAGGAAGCAATTTCAATGACGTTTAATATAAATACCCTTGCAGGGAGGTAACGACAAATGAGTAAGATCTTGTTGATAGATGATGATCCTATGGTAACAAGAATGATAGGGTTCATGCTGAAAAAGCAGGGACATATATGCATATCCGCCGAAAGCGGTCATGAGGGCGCTGAGCTTATAAGAAGCGAGAAGCCCGCTATAACGTTCCTTGATATCGAGATGCCGCAGGAAAACGGCATAGAAGTGCTCAAAGGCATACGTTCGGACGATGCGCTGAAAGATGCGCGGGTCTGCCTGATGACGGGCACGCCCGGCGCCGCTGCGGATAATGCCGCCCGTGAACTGGGCGCTGTGGGCTGTATCGCTAAACCCGTCGAGATCTCTGTGCTGCTGGGGATACTTAAAAATAACGGGATAGAATAAAGGAGGGCAGGTCATGGATCCTTATCGCATAGCTGTAACAGATGATGACAACGGAAATCTGAAAGCCGCAAAACGTATCCTTACCCTCTACGGCTATACTGTGGACTGCATGAATTCGGGCGAGGAACTGCTGGAATACGTCAAGACCACCATCCCCGACCTGATACTGCTCGACCTGCATATGTCGGGGATAGACGGCTTTGAAACTATACAAAAACTGAGATCGGTACACCATGCAAGGCATATCCCCGTTATATTCCTCACCGCTGACAGCGATGCGGAGACCGAGACTAAGGCGCTTTCCTCAGGCGCTGCCGACTTTGTGGGCAAGCCCTTTGTGGCTTCGGTGCTGATTTTAAGGGTGAAGAACACCATAGAGCTCAACAAACTGCAGAACGACCTGAAGACCGAAGCCGAAAAACTGAGCAAGGACTATATTGAGGAACACCGCAAAAACGACAGGCTATCCATGCAGATGGTGGAGGCGCTTGCGGAGGCGGTGGATGTTAAGGACAGGTACACCAAAGGTCATTCCACCCGAGTTGCGGAGTATTCGCGGGAGATAGCCAGGAGCGCAGGGTATTCCGAAGCGGATCAGAAAAAGGTATACATGATGGGCTTGCTGCACGATGTGGGCAAGATCGGCGTGCCCGACGTTATAATAAACAAGCCCACAAAGCTGACTCCCGAGGAGTATGACGTGATAAAGACCCACCCCATTGTCGGGTATGATATACTCAAAAAGATCACCGAGATGCCCGAGCTCGCCATAGGTGCGAGGTACCACCACGAGAGGTACGACGGCACCGGCTACCCCGAAGGGCTGAAAGGCGAAGATATCCCGGAGGAAGCGAGGATAATCGCAGTGGCGGACGCTTACGACGCCATGTCATCCCGCAGGAGCTATCATGAGATATACGCCCAGGGGTATATAAAGAACGAACTGGAGAGCAACAAGGGTACCCAGTTCGACCCAAGATTTGCGGACATAATGCTGGATATGATCGCAGAGGATACGGAGTACAGTATGAGAGAAGATCCCGAGACATACCTTGTAAGCGACGACGGCGTAAAAGTCGAGCATCAGGATCCTGCGGCGGACAAGGAATTCGTGTTTGGCTTCCTTTCAATGCTGGAAGCGAACGGACTGGATACGGCGGTAGGCATGAAGTACTGCATGAATGATACCGAATTCTATGCGGAGATGCTGACGGAATTCACAGGCGGAACTGATGACAGGATACGCCACCTTGAGGAATGCGTAGCCTGCGGCAATATGGAGCAGTACAAGGTATATATACACTCACTGAAAAGCGCCTCCAAGACAGTCGGGGCGATGAGCATATCTGATTTTGCGGCATCTCTGGAGGAAGCGGTGCGCGGCGGCGACTTCAAGACCGTAGCGAACAGGACGCCCGAGATCATAGCCGAGCTGCGTTCCATAGTGGGCAGCATACTGATGGCGATGTCGATATACGGCTTGGATAATTCATAATGCTATCTAAATGGGTGGCGGAGCCCCCCATACCCCCTCTGCG
>NZ_CAMHRZ010000234.1 GCF_946187255.1 uncultured Ruminococcus sp. | reverse complement strand
CAGAAAAAAATAGAAGATTATAATATAAGACAAGAAAAACTAAGACAAAAAAAACGCCACAGCACCTCCGTATCAATAATGGAAATACCATGACTTAACACTACTATTATATACACCGCAAATTAAAAAAACAAATAAAAAACTCCCCCGCTATTGCAGGAGAGCTTTCAGGGTGGGTAGAGAGATTCGAACTCTCGATCTTCAGGACCACAATCTGACGCGTTAACCAACTACGCTATACCCACCATAGCACGCCATACTGGATTCGAACCAGTGACCTACCGCTTAGAAGGCGGTTGCTCTATCCAGCTGAGCTAATGACGCATATACTGAATTCAACAGTAAGAGCGGGTGATGGGAATCGAACCCACGTGGCCAGCTTGGAAGGCTGGAGTTCTACCATTGAACTACACCCGCATTTGGGTCATCGACCTCATCGGTCAACGTTGTCTATTATAGCACGCTTAATGAGATTTGTCAAGCGGTTTTTCAGAGTTTTTCAAACAATCTATCATTTGTTTAAAATTAGTTAAAAATAAGCCGTTCCGATAGTTCGTATCGCTATAGATCGCCCGTAAATCAATATAAACCTGTACAGATTGATAAATAATCGTTAATTCTTTGTTAAGCTGTTGACAAAGCCCGAATTATGTTGTATAATAGTCCTGTTAAATTTAATAGCCTTATCAAGAGTGGTGGAGGGACAGGTCCTGTGAAGCCCGGCAACCTGTATGCATACTTTAGTTATGCGTGTCAAGGTGCCAAATCCTGCGGTTATTTCCGGAAGATGAGGAATAATATCAGATGATCTTACCTCTCATTCCTTGGAATGGGAGTTCTTTTTTTGGCTGTTGATTTAGCGGTACAGCTTTTCGTTTTTACAGCAAGCAACATCTCAATATGCCGTTTGCTGTATCCTTAGA
The DNA here is from genome assembly GCF_946187255.1 of uncultured Ruminococcus sp. GTDB lineage: Bacteria > Bacillota > Clostridia > Oscillospirales > Ruminococcaceae > Hominimerdicola. The sequence continues at coordinate 4,636 of NZ_CAMHRZ010000234.1, read as the reverse complement.
AGGAGGAACATTACAATGTCAAGATTTCTTTTTACATCGGAATCCGTGACCGAGGGACACCCCGATAAGATCTGCGATCAGATCTCAGACGCTATACTGGACGCTATGCTGGAACAGGATCCCGATTCCCGCGTTGCCTGCGAGACCGTGACCACAACAGGCATGGTGATGTGCATGGGCGAGATCTCCACAAAAGCACAGGTGGATATCCCGCAGATAGTCCGCGATACCGTTGTCGGCATAGGCTATGACAGGGCAAAGTACGGATTTGACGGTCATACCTGCTCTGTATTCACTTCCATAGACAAGCAGTCCCCCGATATCGCTATGGGCGTTGACAACGCACTGGAAGGCAGAGAGGAAAATGCTTTCGATACAGGCGCAGGCGACCAGGGCATAATGTTCGGCTATGCCTGCGATGAGACCCCCGAACTGATGCCCCTGCCCATATCCCTGGCTCACAAGCTGGCTATGAGACTGACAGAGGTCCGCAAGAACGGCGCACTCCCCTACCTCAGACCCGACGGCAAGACTCAGGTCACTGTGGAGTATATCGACGGCAAGCCCGCAAGAGTAGATACCGTTGTAGTATCCTCTCAGCACGATGCTAAGATTTCCCTCGAACAGATCAGAGCGGACATCATCGAGAAGGTCATCAAGCACATCATCCCCGCAGGACTCATCGACAATGATACCAGATACCTCATCAACCCCACAGGCAGATTTGTTATCGGCGGCCCTCAGGGCGACAGCGGTCTGACAGGCAGAAAGATCATAGTTGATACCTACGGCGGCTACGCACGTCACGGCGGCGGATGCTTCTCGGGCAAGGATCCCACGAAGGTGGATCGTTCGGCAGCTTATGCGGCTAGATACGTTGCAAAGAATATCGTTGCTGCAGGTCTCGCAAGCAAGTGCGAAGTTGAGCTCGCTTACGCCATCGGCGTTGCAAACCCCGTATCGATACTGGTAGATACCTTCGGCACAGGCAAGGTGGCTGATGAAAAGCTGAGCGAGGCAGTAAACGCCCTGTTCGATCTCCGCCCCGCAGCTATAATTGATATGCTCGACCTGAAAAAGCCCCAGTACAAGCAGCTGGCAGCTTATGGTCACATGGGCAGAGAAGATCTCGGCGTTGCCTGGGAACGCACCGACAAAGCTGATTCCATTAAGGAATTCATAATTCATAATTCATAATTGCCCTCGACCGGGCGGGTATTGTCCGCCTATTTATAGTTTGGTTAGGACGGTAAGTCCGTGTGACGGCGGGTCAAAGAATTGCTATAAAGATAAGAATATACATAAAGTGCGCTTACCGCAAATTTGCGATAAGCGCACTATCTTTTTAGAACACAAAACTCATAACCACGCAGTACACACGACAGAACAAAAGACCCGCGCCCCGCACCAAAATTATGAATTATGCATTATGAATTATGAATTGACACAGTTTTGTGGTTTGCCCTCTTTCCAGAGGCGCAGATTTTCAGAAACGACCTCCAGCAGACGTATCCTTGTCTGCTTGGGTGCCCATGCTATGTGCGGGGTGATGGTGGCATTCTTTGCATTCCTCAGGGGACAGTCCTCGCGCATGGGTTCAAAGGTCAGCGCATCGATGCCCGCACCTGCGATAACGCCTGCGTTCAGTGCATCCGCAAGATCCTGTTCGTTCACTACACCGCCGCGGGCAGTATTAACAAAGTACGCCGTCGGCTTCATCTTCGACAGGGCTTCCCTGTTTATCATTTCCTTCGTCTGCTCGTTGAGAGGACAGTGCATCGTCACCACGTCGCTCGTCCTCAGCAGTTCATCAAGGCTCACCGCTTCAGCGCCCTCTCCCACCTTTTCGGGGGAACGGGTATAGGTCACGACCTCCATGCCGAAAACGCGGGCTATCTCCGCCACGCGCCTGCCAATGCTGCCGTAGCCGATTATGCCTATCCTCATGCCTTTCAGCTCGTAGGTGGGTATATAGAAATAGGTAAACAGCTTGTAGTTCACCCAGTCGCCGTTGTCCACCGTGTCGGCATAAGCCCTTATCTTATTGAAATGGTTGAGTATCAGCGCAAAGGTGTGCTGTGCCACCGAGTCCGTTGAATAAGCAGGCACATTGCATACTGCCGCACCGTGTCTCGAAGCCGCAGCCAGATCCACATTGTTGTAGCCCGTTGCAAAAAGCCCCACATATTTCAGGTTCGGGCAGCTTTCAAATACCTCCTCAGTGATAAGGCATTTATTGCATATCACCGCATCAGCGTCGCCTATCTTCTGCGCCACTTCGTCATTGGGAGTAAAGCCGTATACCTCCGCTTCGCCCAGCGAGGTTATACCCTCAAGGCTCACATCTCCGCCGCGTGATACTGTCTCGCTGTCAAGGATAACTATCTTCATGCTTTAGTCCTCAAAAGCCTTATCGACTGCATCGCCGTCCTGCTTGGGAGCCTTTTTCTTCTCGCCTTCCTCAGCTTTCAGCTTCTTGTTGTACTTGTAGGAAAAGAAGCCCGCACCGATCAGCAGGAAAAGCTCAGCAAAAAACAGACCTATAATGGTAGGCTTTGCCGTGTTTATCTGTGTCACGAAAGTGAGGTCGCAGGCTAACAGCAGCAGCATATAATGCGGCGATTTCTTGCTGATGAATTCCAGACCATATACCACCGTTGCCAGCACACAGAATATTATGTGCATCGTCAGCGGAAAAGGTGTGTATACGTTCTGTATGGTTGTCGTAGTATTTTCTGCCAGTATCATGAACATTCCGATCATCTCCGTTTATAATAGTATAATACCGTTCGCGTATCTTTTTCTCAGAGCTTTCTGAGCTCATCCAGATAGCCTGCTTCCTCCATCCGACGCACTGTTTCAGTAATATGTGTTTCATTGAGGAAAAGCGGCTTTTCATCCAGTATCTTGTCTTTGTAGTCGTCCGCCACATAGTCGGCATAGCGTTTTATCAGCTCAGCACTGCACCCCGCGATATCCCGCGCTGTGCCTGCCTTTACCAGCTTTTTACATTCGCTGTACGCCTTATCCTTCACCATCTCACTGTTGAAACGGTAAAGCTCCTGCCATTTCTGTGCGGTCATATCATCGTAGCCGTAGCCCAGCGTCCCGAGGAACTCGAATATCTTCGGCTGAACAGCTTCGTCCCAAGCGATATCCGCCCAGCAGTGGAAGAGGTATCCCCGCAGGAAGTCCCTGCACTCCGCATATTTCTCCGCATTGTCCGCCGCGAAATCCCGCAGCTTCTGCTTCCATATATCATAGTCCTTATCGCGGATATGCGCCGCATAGCGCACCGCTTCGCTCGCCTGCTCCATGCCGTAATTGACACAGTCGGGGGCTATGGAGCCCAGCAGGAAATCCGCCTTGTTTGCTACTCCCAGTCTTTCTGCGGCTTCATGAGCCAGCAGAAGATGTACGGGTGATGAAGGCATTTAGCTTCCCTCCAGTCCTTTCAGGGCTTTCAGCTCGTTCTTGTCCACCCTGATGTTTCCGTCCTTGATGACATCAACGTCGCCTTTCTTGACCGTCACCACATTGTCCGATCTGTCCAGCTTGACGCGCAGCCTGCCTGTCAGCAGATTTACCTCCTGAACTACGCCCTTTCCGTCGCTGGTCTTTACGATAGCGCCCACCTTCGGGGTATGTTTCAGCAGATCCTCATAGCTGTCCTGCTCGTATTTAAGGCAGCACATCAGTCGTCCGCAGCAGCCGCTTATCTTTGTGGGGTTAAGGCTCAGTCCCTGTTCCTTAGCCATTTTTATCGACACAGGCGTAAAATCTCCCAGAAAGCGCGAGCAGCAGAATGGCTGTCCGCAAATGCCCAGACCGCCCAGCATCTTCGCTTCATCACGCACGCCTATCTGTCTGAGCTCTATCCTCGTCCTGAAAACGCTTGCCAGGTCCTTTACCAGTTCGCGGAAATCCACCCTGTTTTCGGCGGTGAAGTAGAAAAGCATCTTGTTATTGTTGAAGGTGCATTCCACATCGATAAGATCCATTTTGAGCTTGTGAGCCTCGATCTTCTTTTTGCATATCTCGAAGGCTTCCCGCTCCTTCTGTTTGTTTTTCTCGATATTTTTAAGATCGCGCTCGTCCGCCTTTTTGATTATCTTCTTTATGGGATTGCGGAAATTCTTCTCATCGATCTCCCTGTCGGTCATCACGACCTCACCGCACTCAACACCGCGTGCGGTCTCAACGATGACCATATCTCCCTGTGCTATCTCAGCGTCTGCGGGGTCGAAGTAGTATATCTTTCCCGCCTTTTTAAAGCGCACACCGATTATTTTAAGCATAAGTTATCCTTTCTGCGAATTAGTCACATACGCGCCCTTATCAGCGGGCACATCGTACATACACGGTAATTATACCACATTTCGCCGCAAAAGTAAAGGGCTGATGAAATTTTTTCATACATATCACATTTCCCGCATACCAAAACAGCGCCCGCGGGCACGGACGCTGCTGATGTTCTTATGAAAGTTTCTTGATGCCCTTGACGTGTGCCGCCAGCAGCGAGATATCGGTGACGTTAACTGTACCGTCCTTATTGATATCGGCAGCTGCCGGGTCGGACATCTTTTTAATGCCCTTGACGTGTGCGGCAAGCATGGATATATCGGAGACATTCACC
>NZ_CAMHRZ010000233.1 GCF_946187255.1 uncultured Ruminococcus sp. | reverse complement strand
AAGGAGATAGACTTCGACATAAAGGATTGGGAGAAGATCGAGCGTAGAGCGGAAGCGTGTCACACCACCACATCGAAATATCTGAGACAGGTGATACTTAACGCCGAACCGACGTTTTACGACATGAAGGAGGTCGCTCCGCTGCTGAACGGTATGCGCATTATTTCCAACAATATTAATCAGATAGCAAAGAAAGCGAATGAAACAAATAATATAACTGCGGATGATGTTGAAAAGCTGAAAAACGAGGTGGAATCGTTATCCCATATCTTAAGTCAATCTCTATCCACACTTCAGTCAAAAAAAGTATAGCCTATATTCTGAACCCAAATAAGACCGAGAATATGCTCTACACGACTTCGATAAACTGTACCACGAACGCTGAACAGGCATATACTCAGATGAGGCTTGTTTATGAGCAGTTTGCCAGGGATAAGTTCAGCAGCTCGAAACCATTGGAGGGGAAAGGCTCGGTGAAGGCTATCCATTATATCATGAGCTTTGCCGACTCGGAGAACGTCACGCCCGATCTCGCCCACAAAATAGCAAAAGCATTCGTCAGAAAGAACTTCGGAGAGGACGCGCAAGCTGTCATTGCCACCCACGTTGACCGCAGCCATGTCCACGCCCACATCATACTCAATTCCTATTCGCTTTCAGGGCAGAAATACTATGCTTGCCGAAATTCTCTTAGGCAGGCAAGGGAGAATGTCAATGGTGTATGCCGGGCATTTGGCGTGACTCCTGCGCTGAACTTTGAGAACAAGGGCAGGTCGGTGAAATACTACGAATGGGCGCAGCGGAAGTACGGCAAATCATGGAAAGAGCAGATACGCCAGGCAATAGACGATCTAGTAGGTTCTGTCAATTCTCTGGATGACCTGATGCAAGCACTCGAAGAACGTGGATATGATATTAAGCGTGGAAAATATATTTCTATCCGCGCACCGGGGCAGGAGAGGTTTGTTAGAACAAAAACTCTGGGTGAAGAATACACCGAGGAAAGCCTGAAAATTCGGATACTCTACCGTGAGGTAGGTGCCGGAACAACGCCCACAATGGACAGTAAGTCACAGTTACGGGCGGCGTATATTGCTGTCATAGGCGATGTTCGCATACTTGCGGAACAGTGGAAGAAGGTGCCGAGAAAGCGTATCGTGACCGCAGGATATTCCGTTGATAACGACCTTGATGTGTATCGGCTGTCGGTACAGTTGTCTGTTATCAATCGAGATAATATCGGTTCTATCGGTGAACTTGAAGGCAGAATATCAAAGATTCGCGCGGAATATGAAAAGCAGCGGCTGGAGATAAATGCCTATATCGAGGAGCACAACCGCATGGTTAGCCTGTTGGAGCAGACACAGGAATACTTTGCGCTGTCGAAGAAAAATGAGCTGTCCTCTGCGGAGCAGGTGAAGCTCAACATTTGCAGGCAGGCGGTAAATGATGCCGGTATAATGACCGCTGCTGATGCCGACCGACTGCGTGAAAAGACTTCTCAATTGGATAAAAAGATAGCCGCTATCAAGGAAAAACTTGATGGCTGCCGACAGCGGTATGAAGTGTACAAGGATATTCGTGACACTTACGCTGAAATCTCACAGGGCGACTATATCGGAAAACTCGTCGAGGAAGAACGTCAGCGCAAGGAGCGGGAGGCGAAGAAACGAAAGAAAAAGCTGTAAAAAACATTTCCGGCAAAAAGAAAGTGGGGCTGCTACGCAGCAGCCCCACGATCTTTGAGCCGAAGCTCAATTGTTCTTTGCATATGACGTCTCGCCTTACGTCATCGCCTAAAGAATAGTATACCACTTTGGACGGCAGTTGTCAAGGGGGAGATTTATTTGTTATACGGACATCTCTCACCGATACACTGATTGTTCAGCGGAGAAAAGTCGCATATTATTTCGGGCATTTCGAGCGTAACACCATATCTTTCGGCAATGTATCCTGCCGCCTCTTCCATAGCGGCGAAAGCGTCACGCTTGCAGCAGCGCGGTCCGCCTGTTTCGGAAAGCCTTGCGAGTGCGGCAGATGTGTACTTCATGTGGCTGCCCCAATCCTCGCCCGACAGCGGTCCTGTACCGTCGATTATAGCGAGTGCCGCACCGATAGAGGTCACGGCACCGCATACGCCCCACAACCCGCAGGCAGCACCTGGCATACGCAGTCCCTCGAACATCAGCTTGTTCAGGGCTTCGCTAAGATTGACCTTTCCGCCGGCATTATGAAAAGCGGTGAGGATACACGCACCGTCAAGTATATGATGCTCGGGACCGTGTATACGGACAAAGTCCTTTTTTGCAATATCGTGAAATATCTCGTAGGGGCTGGTGCTTTTGCTCTTTTCGCACTCGGCAGAAATGAGCGCGGCTCTTTGTTCTATTGTGTACTCCATGTTATTCATACCTCTCAAATCTCTTGTACGTCATGCCGTCCTTTTCGATGATCTCATTACCCTGCTATTCTTTTACGGTTTATTATGATCTCCGTAACATAAAAACCCGGGTCTTTCAGTATCTTCCCGTCAAGATCTTTGTCGGAATCAATACATATCCCTTCTATCAGCATTAACAGACGCTTGAACATCTCGGTTTCTGCATCATACAGGCTTTTGCGCTGCTGTATCAAGTCTTTTAGCGGCTCCAACGATGTGATATGCGAATTCGTGATATAGAGCTGACGAAGGCAGTTCAGCTCCTTTATAAACCTAAGCGAATCAATATTTGCACCCGAGTATATGTACAGCTGTTTCAGATTTACCATCTCACTGATAAAACTGTAATCCTCCAGATCACAGCCAATTACCAATGTTTCTATGTCGGCAGGGTCTTCAATTTTTCCTATGCTTTCAGCAGTCACACATTCATTCGGCATATTGAAATTATAACAGATCGAATCGTGCTTCCACGGAAAGCCGAATGAACAAGTCTTAGGGTCGATATTCTCTTTTTCTATCAGTATTCTTCTCATTATTTTTAGCCTTTCTGTTGGGGAAATATTTATCCCATTCTTTTCTCAAATCTGAACATACCGTCGTGGAACTGCTCATCAAGCTGTTCCGACATATCGGGATCGTTCGGGTCGGGATGATGGCTGTTATAGAATTCAACTATATGGAACCCGCATCGGTTTACATAAAAGTGGATATTCCGCTTTTCAAAATACGGAGTGACAGTCTCCCATACCTTGACTTCGGGGTGGAGCTTTTCAACCTCACACCACGCTGCAAACCCGATACCCTTGCTGTGGACTTTCGGTGAAACAAACAGTATCTCTAAGTCACCGCGCTCTCCGTCCACGCTGATGATGACCCCGCCGACAGGCTTGCCGTCCTGCATAATGCGGTAGGCTTCACCGCTGTCGATTGAATGCTTCCTGATTGTCTATTATGAACTGTTCTCTGTCCTGCGGTTCGAGGGGGCAAAGCTCTATCATGTAAATTACGTTCTTTCAACATTATCCCCAGTAGGGAATAAACAGTTGATAAATAATTGCGACGATCAGTGATCCGCCGACTTCTATTGCGAACTCTTTCGGCTTTCTGCGAAGCACGATCAATTCGCCTATCCATGTCAGCACTTCTAAAATGTGCGTTACATAAAAACCCTGTGTTATAAGGAAAGCCTGCGAGAAGATCACGCCCAGTATCACTGCCGAAATTGCGATAGCGGCGATTCCTTTCCCTTTTGCGTACCAGCATATATATGCGATAAGCGGAGAAGCAAAAGACAGCCCGATCCATATCATCATATACGATGTCGGCAGAAATCCCGAAACAAAGTTGCTGTACAGATAGTACGCCGTTACCATGCTGATGAAGAATAAAAACGTGTTGACGGATGCCCTTATCGGTGTGCCTGCATACACGGAAATGATAGTCCCGAGCAGCATCCACACGGCGAATCTGCCAAAGTAATTCACTATATCGAGAGCCTGAAATATCTGCGGCATTTCCACACCGCCGTCGATATACTTTTGGAAAATACCGAGCAGAAATCCCGATAAGGCTATGCTGATACTTATGAGCACTTTTGCTTTTGTTGAAGTGTTTTCTTTGGGTTCTCTTATTTCTTTTAATTGTTTTATCATGTTGTTCTCCGTTTTCTAAAGCTCTTTTATAAAGGTATATATCAATTATACCATACCCAAATTCAATAGTCAATAAACTGCTGGTCAAATAACTTAAACCAGCAGTCAAATCAAAAGCCTTATTTATGCACTTTAAGGCTTGTTTTCATATCAAAAAAGAATACCGAAATCTCGTAAATCCTCTTGACAAAGGGTAAAAAATGTGTTATAGTGCTTTAAAGCGTGAAATTAAAATTTCACGAAGCATCTTGACAATTTAGCTACCCTATTTGGACATGAACCTTACGAACTTTCGGTAACAGTCAGTTAAATCTGACAGGAGGTTGTCAATTATGAGTAAGGATAATGTTACAATAGCATATGCTTTATATAGAGTATCTACCAAAGGACAGGTCGATAAGGTCAAGGACGATATACCGATGCAGAGGGAAGCCTGCCACGAGTTCGCCGAGAAAATGGGCTGGACGATTGGCAAGGAGTTTCTCGAAAAAGGTGTATCAGGTTTCAAGGTATCCGCAAAGGATCGTGACGCTATCCAGGACTTAAAAGACGCAGCCCTCAAGGGTGAGTTCTCCTATAATTTCAACTCTTTCCTCGAACTCACGATAGCAGGCAAGAATAACACAAAACATATATTTGATAAACGGTGTCGTATCATCTTTCTCCTCGTGCCAGCCTTTAGAAGCATCTTCCAAAGCATCGTAATATGCACCTTTTGTTTTTCTATGTGCTTTTCGATACTGACATACTTGCCTACCTGATAGCCGCTGCGGTAAAGCAGCAGCAAAGTCAAAAGTCGGCTCATTCTGCCGTTGCCATCGCTAAACGGATGTATGCAAAGGAAATCATGGATAAAAACAGGGATCATCAGAAAAGGATCGACTTTTCCCGAACCTATCGCGAGTTTATAATTATCGCAAATAGCTTCGATACATTGTGCGGTTTCATAAGGTGCGACAGGTGTGAAGCGGATAAACTCCGTTCCGTCAGGTCTCGTTTCTTTCAGATAATTCTGTGTTATCTTATACTTGCCGCCCAGCCCCGACTCTGAATACTTTGTCAGGTCACGGTGCAGCTGAAGGATAATACTGCCTGTATCGGAAATATAATCGTGGCTGTCATGAATAGTATTCAGGACATCTCGATAGCCTGCGATCTCTTTTTCGTCACGGTTCTTTGGTGCGTTTTTTTCTTTGACGATCTGTCCGATTCGGGTACTTGTGGTTATGATGCCTTCGATACGGTTTGAGGATTCCACCGACTGTACCTTTGCAACCTCGATCAGTTTTTCCGGTTCAGCAGGTTTCTGACGTGAAAAAAGCTACTGCCTGCCCTTGTGCTCATGTATTTTCGTGAGAAAACTCAATATCTCATTATCCCATAAGCATTTTCGTATTTTGAATAATCGAAATCACGCATAATCGTTTCTCCTATTAGTTTTCTTTCTCCTATATAGGAGAAAAATCAAGGTGATAGGAGAAAAACTTA
>NZ_CAMHRZ010000232.1 GCF_946187255.1 uncultured Ruminococcus sp. | reverse complement strand
CACCTTAACTGTACTGCCGTCAGCCTTGATGACAACACCGTGCAGCGACAGCGGAACAGTCGGCCACTGATACTTCTTGATACCGCCGTAATAGTGTGTCTTGAAGTAAGCTATCTCCTTGTCCTCATAGAGCGGGTTCTGCTTCATGTCAAGTCTGGGGGAATCGATATGCGCAGCTGCAAGCCTTATGCCCTCGCTGATGTTCTTCTTTCCCATAACGGTGAGTATGATAGCCTTGCCGCGATTGATGTAATAGAACTTGTCTCCCGCCTTGTACTTCTTACCGCGCTCAAAGGGCTTGAAGCCTGCGGCTTCCGCCTGTGCGGTTATCTCCTCAACTGCTTCACGCTCGGTCTTTGCGGTGTTCAGAAAATCCTTGTAGCCCTCGCAGAACTCGTCGCAGGCTGCAAGCTCCTTGTCATCGATCCTGAGTATACCGTTCTTGCGGTCGGATAACAGCTTTTCTGCCAGTTCCTCCGCTGCTGATTTTTTCTTTTCTGCCATAATAATTCCCTCCTGATTGATTATTCTGTCGGCTCTTCCTCTGTGCTGCTGTCTTCTGTACTGCTATTTTCTGCCAGCAGTTCGGAATAAGCCGAATATGCGTCGTTGATCTTATTTACATAATGTGAGGTCTGGTCGTTTTCGGCGGGGATATCATTAACATCGAAATTCTCCGCGCTTATCGTACCGTCCTCCAGCCAGCTGTCCACCTGTCCCATACCGCAGTGATAAGCGGCAGCGGTCAGGTCGATGGAACCATCGTATCTTTCCATAAGAAAGCTGAGATAGTATGTGCCGTAACGTATATTAGTCTCGGGGTCGTACATATCATCAAAACTTTCGCTGTCATCGTCCAGTCTGAACTTTACCCAGTCGTAGGCTTCTTCCATCAACTGCATCAGCCCACGCGCCCCCACGTTTGAAGTCGCACGCGGCTGAAAATTGCTCTCCACCTTTATCACAGAGAATATCAGCACTGGATCAACCTCGAATTCCTCGCTGTATTTTTCTACATATTCCTCATAATCGGTAGAGTATGTAAATCCGCTGGGAACATATTCCTCTGTCTTGTCCTTCATCTCTCTGAGACTGTTTTCGACTCCCCGTTTCAAAATGCACACCATGATAAACAGTATCGCGAATGCCGCAAATATGCCTATCACGACAATCAAAAAATCATTTGCCTTTTTTTTCTTTTTCTTGTTTGAATAATTACTTGCTGCCAATTTTACCTTCCTTTATTATGTCTATTATTTGTTCTGCCCGCAGTTCACTTTCCTCACGGCTGCCGCTGTTATTTATAACGCAGTCGCTGTGTGCCTCAAAAAACTCGGTGCTCAGCTGTGAAGCGAATCTCTTTGCGGCGGATGCTTCGTCTATCCCGTCACGCTCAGTCACCCTTTTGAGTCTCAGCTTTTCGTCTGCCGTCACAGCTACGATAATATCGCACTGCTTATCCGCCCCCGCTTCAAACAGGGTCGGCGCATCAAGAAGAATGAACTCATAGCACCTTCCCAGCTCCTCTATCCTGTCATCGATGGCTTTTCGGATATACCTGAAAATAATGCTGTTGAGCTTATCAAGCTTCTCTCTGTCTGCGAATACGATCTGTCCCAGAGCTTTTCTGTCAAGCACCAGCTCTTCGTCAAAGCAGGCAGGAAAGTATATCGCAAGCTCTCTGTTGCATTCGCTGCCCGCAGATGTGACCTCTCTTGCGATATGGTCGCAGTTTATCACGCCGAAGCCATTGCGCTCAAATACTTCCGATATCAGAGTTTTTCCCGCGCCGCTCTGCCCCGTCAGTCCAACTATTGTGCTCATAGCTTGATCACCCGAAACGCCGCCGCACGAAGCAGTCTGTTGTATACTGCCAGCCCCACGCCCGTCTTGCGCGGACACCTTGCGTATACCGTTTTCGCGCCCATCTCGTCAAGCTCTCTGAGAGCATCAAAAAGGCGCTGAGCCTGTTCCTCATCGGTCGCACCGAGACATATCCTGCGCTGTGACAATCCGCTTACGTCGTTGTCCGTGAAATGCATCACCACATCCTCCGCGTCGGCGTTGGCTTTGATGAAGGCATTGAACTCATGACTGCTCCCGTCAATTATCGTGACATCGGCTTTTGGGGCATAGTGCTTGTATTTCATTCCGGGGCTCATGACCTTTGCGCCCTCGCCCAGCATTTCCAGCACGCCTTTGTCCACCAGCACATTCTCGGTGATCTCCTTTAAGTCCTCCACCGAAACGAAACCGGGACGAAGCAATCTAATACCGTCACCCTCAAAGCTGATGACTGTGCTTTCAACGCCCACACCGCAGGCGCCGCCGTCAACGATAGCGGGTATACGTCCGTTCATGTCGGCAAAAACGTGCTGCGCGGTAGTAGGGGAGGGGCTTCCCGAAAGATTTGCTGAGGGTGCCGCAATGGGGCAGCCGCTTGCTTTGATTATAGCCCTTGCAATTTTGTTGGAGGGCATCCTTATCCCCACCGTATCAAGTCCGCCGCTGGTAACCATAGGTATCTTATCCGATTTCGGCATTATCATCGTCAGCGGTCCCGGCCAGAATTTCTCCGCGCATTTTTTTGCAAGTGCAGGTATCTCGGTCACAAGGGGCGATATCTCGTCAAAGTCGCTCACATGGACTATCAGCGGGTTATCCGCAGGTCTGCCCTTTGCCGCGAATATCTTCCTGACAGCTTCTTCGTCAAAAGCGTTTGCACCCAGCCCGTAAACAGTCTCGGTGGGTATACCTACCACTTCGCCCGCCTTTATCAGCTCCGCCGCTGTATTTACGGAGTTTTCATCGATTCCCAGCAGCTTTGTTTCAAACATTTCAGCTCTTCTTTCTTAAATAATTACCTCTCAAAGGGTCTGCCGAAGGAACCGATCTCTATGAGATTTCCTTCGGGATCGGCGATATAACAGGTACGTTGTCCCCAAGGTTCTGTTGTCGGCTCCATCACAGCCTTTGCGCCCATTTCGGTCACGCGGCGGAACTCTGCATCTACCTCATCGAACGTGTCAACATAAAGGGCTAACTCCGAGTGACCGTTCAGTCCCTTGACATACGAAAAGCTCTGTCCCGTCATTTTCTCAAAGTCGTTTCGCCCGTAAAGCATGAACAGTGTGCCGTCCTTTATAAGATACACATTCTCCGTGTCTTCGGCTTCCTTTATCTCAAAGCCCAGAACATCGCGGTAAAAGCGTATCATCGCGGGCATATCCCTGACGAACAGCCCGAATCCGTCAAGGTGCATCACTGTTCTTCCTGTGCAGCCAGCTTTGCAGCCTGGTCAGCGGTAGCAAGTGCGTCTATGACCTCGTCGAGATTTCCGTTGAGAATCTGCTCCAGCTTGTAAAGCGTCAGCTTTATGCGGTGGTCGGAGATACGGCTCTCGGGGTAGTTGTATGTCCTTATCTTCTCAGATCTGTCGCCCGTGCCCACCTGTGAGCGCCTGTTGGAGGCTATCTCGTTTTCCTGCGCACGAACTTTTTCGTCAAGCAGCTTTGCACGCAGCATATTCAGGGCTTTGGCTCGGTTCTGGAACTGTGAACGCTCGTTCTGGCATTCCACCACCGTTCCCGTGGGGATGTGTATCAGTCTTACTGCCGAGGAGGTCTTGTTTATGTGCTGTCCGCCTGCACCCGAGGAACGGAATACTTCCATCTTGATATCCCTTTCTTCATTCAGCTCCAGCTCAACTTCTTCCGCTTCGGGGAGCACTGCCACTGTTACGGTGGAGGTGTGTACACGCCCCTGAGACTCGGTCTCGGGCACACGCTGAACGCGGTGAACGCCGCTTTCGTATTTAAATCTCGAATACGCGCCCTGTCCCGATACGGTAAAGGTTATCTCCTTATATCCTCCCAGTTCGGTCTCGTTTGCGTTCATCACCTCGATCTGCCAGCCCTTCTGCGCCGCATACATAGAGTACATACGGTACAGCGAGTTTGCAAACAGAGCAGCTTCCTCGCCGCCTGCGCCGCCTCTGATCTCGATGATAACGTTCCTGTCATCGTTGGGATCCTTCGGCAGCAGGAGTATCTTCAGTTCGCCCTCCAGACGCGCCATAGCTTCTTTGGCTTCGGCGTACTGTTCCTGCACCATTTCCTTCATATCAGCGTCAAGGGTGCTGTCGGATGACATCTCTACCGCTTCCTCGAATTCAGCCTTTGCCTTGTCATACTCATTCAGCTTTTCGACCACAGGTTCAAGATTTTTGTATTCTATCATAAGCTCGGTATACAGCTTTGAGTCGTTTACCACTTCGGGCTGCATGAGCCTTTCGTTTATCTCATTGAATTTATCTGCAAGTATCCTTAATTTCTCAAACATAGCTATTACTCCTTTATATCTATCAGAAAATACGTTTTAATTATACTTTCGGTGAACGGCATAATTATCCGTATAACACAGCGATCATACCGTCAGCAATAAATACGAGCGCAGCTATGTTTCAGCCTCGCGGATAACAGTCTTTACATTTTTTTCAGCCTTGCTGCGGGGTATCATGAACTCTCGTCCGCAGCCTGCACAGCGAAGCTTGAAATCCATCCCTGAGCGCAGCACCAGCATCTCATTGCTGCCGCAGGGATGCTTCTTCTTCATAACAAGCCTGTCGCCCTTGATGATATCCATTACGCTTCACCGTCCTTTCTAAGATAGCTCCAAGTTGATGATCTCCTTCTCGAAGCCGCATTTGTCGCATTTTACATTCATTGTTATCCAACCGAAGGCATCGACATAGTCCTCTTCACAGAATTCATCGGGATACTCGTTCACTACTTCCTCTATGAACTGTGCTTTGTCTTCTGTCTCTGTACATATTTCGGCAGAGAATACCTCCGAACCGCATTTTTCGCAGATAACAGGTGAATATACTATATTCTCCTTAGTCTCGAAGGAATGGCAGACATAACCGTCATACCCGTGTACCGCCTGATCAAACAGCAGGTGAGTGCTGCTGCATCCCGTACATTCCGCTGTAACCTTGATCCCGTACTTCCAGTCATCTTCACCCGCATCATCAAGACCGAAGGTGCGCAGCCGGATTTTTTCACAGCCGCAGGTACACTTCACCTTTCCCGTGACGGATGAACTGTCGGACTTTGCTTCATCAACCGTTAAAAGTCCCCGCAGATGACGGGGCAATGATCTCTCAAACATAAAGCACCTCCGCTTTCCCGAAAAATCCACTAACTTCGGACATCACTATATTTAATTATATCACTGTTAAAGCCTGTTTGCAAGCATAATTCATAAAATTAAGATTTTTTTAACGTCTGACAAGCATTTGTTTCACGCAAATTACCCCCTAAAAAACAGACATTGAAAGAGTGATGATTTTAATTATCTAATTTCTATTGACTTGCTCTGAAAAAAATGTTATAGTATAAGAGTACATTGATTTTTATTGAAAAGGACGATGAAATATGAAAAAACCATTTATTACCAAGGAAAAGGCTCAGGATATCATCAAGGCTTATCCCACTCCTTTCCATATCTATGATGAAAAGGGCATTCGTGAGAATGCAAGAAATCTCTATAAGGCGTTCAGCTGGACCAAGGGCTACAAGGAGT
>NZ_CAMHRZ010000231.1 GCF_946187255.1 uncultured Ruminococcus sp. | reverse complement strand
GGTACATAATGCTCAAAAAGGACGCATTCGATATGGAAGCGTACAGCGAGCTTTATATAAAGCTGGATCATGAGCTGGATGTGTATACCGACGATTACAAGGATTATATGTCCGAAAAAGAGGAAGACTGGGAAGATGCTGCCGAAAAGCAGGCGGAGGAAAGGTACGGAAGGATAGTATCCGACGCTGAGGACGAACTGGCGGACGGCAGGAAAAAGTTGGAAGACGCAAGAGCGGAAGGTCAGCAGAAGTTGGACGACGCGCGTGCTGAACTGGATGACGCAAAGGATCAGCTGGAGGATGCGGAGCAAAAGCTGGCGGATGCCGAAAAGGAGATATCCGACGGTGAAAAGGAAATAGCCGATAACGAGAAAAAGCTGGCGGATGCGAAGAAAACTCTGGACAGCAGCGGAAGGACTCTGACGAACGGCAAAGCGGAGCTGGATAAGGCGGCGGCACAGCTGGCGGCGAGCAAGGCTGAGATAGACGCGAACGAAAAGAAGCTGACAGAGGGCGAAGCGGCTCTGGCGGCGGCAAGGGCACAGCTGGAAGACGGCGAAGCACAGCTGGATGCGGGTCAGAAAGAACTGGATACGCAGACGGCGGCGCTGAATGAGCAGTGGGCGGCTTTTATCGATCAGTACGGGATGTACATTGATATGATAGATATGCTGCCCGAAGAATATGCGGTACAGCTGAATGATGCGCAGGCGCAGCTGGATGCGGCGCAGGCACAGCTCAGTGCGGGCAGTGCGGAACTGGCGCAGAAGCGGGCTGAACTGGAAGCAGGCAAAGCGGAACTCGAAGCGCAGGCGGCACAGCTGGCTGATGGCAGAGCGCAGCTGGAAGCAGGGAAGAAGCAGTACGAACAGGGATATGCGCAGTACAGTGCATCGCTTTCGCAGTACTATTCGGGCAAGGCGCAGTACGACAGCGGAAAGGCGCAGTACGATGACGGCGTAAAGCAGCTGGCGGAGGGCAAGGCTGAACTCGAAAAGGGCAAAAAGGAATATGAGGACGGCAAAGCCGAATACGAGGACGGGCTGAAAAAGTACGAGGACGGTGAGGAGGAATACGCCGACGGTGTGACTTCCTTCGATGAGGAGATAGCAAAGGCTGAAAGCGAGCTGGCGGACGGTGAAAAGGAGCTCCGTGACCTGAAAAAGCCCGATGTGTTCCTGCTGGACAGGAACACGAATATCGGCTATGCCTGTTTTGAGAACGACTCTGCCATAGTCGGGCAGGTGGCAAAGGTGTTCCCGCTGTTTTTCATATTGGTGGCTGCGCTGGTCTGCATGACCACCATGAGCCGCATGGTGGAGGAGCGCCGCACGCAGATAGGTACACTGAAAGCGTTGGGCTACTCGGAGCGCTCAATAATGGGCAAGTTCACGTTCTATGCGGGCAGTGCCGCAGTACTGGGGTGTACTCTCGGGTTCGGGCTCGGTACCATATTGTTCCCGAAGGTCATATGGGCTACCTATAAGCTCATGTACATAGAAAAGGATCTCGATTACCTCTTTGACCCGAAGCTGGCATCGGTGGCGATAGCAGTATCGCTGTTCTGCTCGGTGGGAGCGGCATGGATGTCATGCAGGTATGAACTGAGTGAGACTGCGGCGGGGCTTATGCGCCCGAAAGCGCCCAAGGCTGGCAAGAGAGTACTGCTTGAATACTTCCCGTTTATATGGAACAGGATGAAGTTCCTGCACAAAGTATCCATAAGGAACATATTCCGCTACAAGAAGCGCTTCTTCATGATGATAGTGGGTATCAGCGGCTGTACGGCACTGCTGCTGACGGGCTTCGGCATCAAGGATTCGATAGCAGGCTTTGCAAATGTGCAGTATGAGGAGATAGTCACCGCGGATGCATCGGTAAACTATTCTTCCGATGATGACGGTGATATGCCCGCAGAACTCAGGGACAAGCTGGAGGATATGAAGGTCCGCAGTGCCTGCCTGTATGCGGGAACATGGGATCTTGTGAAAAAAGACGTGACCAAAAGCATAACGCTGATGGCACCGACGGATTTTTCCGACCTTAAGGGCAGTGTGAATTTCAGGGATATGGAGGGCAATGACCTGGAGGCACCCTCGGGTGATGAAGCCTTTGTAAGTATAAGCGTATCCGAAAGATACGGCGTTAAAGCGGGAGACAGGATAACCCTCCGCGACGAGAACATGAGAACGATGGAATATACTGTAAAGGCGGTGTTCGACAATCATGTTTACAACTACGTTTTTGTACCGCGTGAAGCTGTGAGCAGACAGTTGGGCGAGAATGCGGGACTGAATGAGGCGTACCTCATATTCCCGAAAGGTACCGATGTATATCAGGCACAGACCGAACTCGCAGATCTGGAATGCGTAAAGAACATAACTCTGTTCAACGACCTTAAAAAGCGCTTGACCGATACGATGGCGAGTCTTGACTACATCGTACTGCTTGTGATAATATGCGCGGCGGGGCTGGCGTTCATCGTGCTGTACAACCTCACCAATATAAATATCACCGAGCGTGAGAGGGAGATAGCTACCATAAAGGTGCTGGGCTTCTTCAAAAAGGAAACTTCCGCCTATGTGCTGAGAGAAAACCTTTTCCTGACAAGTCTGGGCATTGCGGTGGGACTGGTGCTGGGCAAGCTGCTGCTGCACTTTGTAATGTCGCAGATAGTGGTGGATATGGTGCGTTTCAAGGAGCGCATACTCGTGCAGAGTTATTTGTACAGCGTCGGGCTGACCTTCCTGTTCAATCTGGCGGTAAATCTGGTCATGGAGAACAAGCTGGAAAAGATCAACATGGCGGAGAGCCTGAAATCGGTGGAATAAAGCACGTTTGCGGTGGTGATATCTGTGGGTGTACTTAAAGCGGGAAGAAGAAAGATAATAGTGGACGATAAAGAGTATATCTGGTATGTGTCGCAGGATGATGAGTCAGATCATTATCTTCTGAACATAGTATCGGAGGATAAAAGCTGTGTGCTTGCTTGTCCGCTGAAAACGGAGACTCCGTATCTGATAAGCAAAGGAAGACTTTTCAAGACCGAAAAGACCGACGGTATATGGAAGAGATACCGGCTTCCTTTTGATATCCCCGAAATCATCACACCTGCGTTTGCCGCAAAGGTGATATCATGGGCGACCCATGAGGGCGAAGCAGTCCCTTTGCAAATTAAAGACGGAAAGAGCTTTCCTGTATGATCGATAACAAAGCCCCGAAGCAAGATCAATGCTTCGGGGCTTGATATTTGTATCAGCAGCTGCCGGTCGGGGAAGACTTATTATACATACTTCTTGGGGATGCGCTTTATGCAGCAGACGTGTGCTGTTATCATACCGACATCAGAGATGTTGACTTTTTTGTCCTCGTTCACATCGGCAACGGTGAGGTTCCTGCCTTCCAGCTTTTTGATGCCCTTGACGTGGGCGGAAATTATGGAAGCATCGGTGACATCGATAACGCCGTCGCGGTTGCAGTCCCCCAGAAGGAGAGGTCTTTTTTCGATGGTGAAAGTCGCCTTCTGTATCTTCTTGGTGTCTGTAACTGTGATCTTTGCGTCCTTCACGATATAGTCGCGGGCAAGGGCGGGAGAAGTTATCTTCAGTGTGTAGGTGTCGGGCTTGATGTTGTAAAGGCAAAGTCCCGACTGCGGGAATTCAAAGATACTGTTTATCTTCTCCACTTTTTTCGGGAATTTTGCGACAACTGCCGAACCGCCGCCGCCGCCCGATGAGAACTTCGACTTTACGGTGAAATCATACTCGATATAAGCGCTGAGGGTCTGGCTGCTGACCCAGAATTCAACGTATCCGTCCTTATCGGGTATCGGGGAACTGAGTACAGAACCGCTGACATACATGGCGGAAAAGCAGTTTTTTGACTGATCGCCGCGAAGATCGAATTTGAGCTTTTCGTTCTGGTAATAGTAGTCTATGGTCAGGTCGCTTTTTGCGATGCCCGGAAAAGCATCGTTGAATTTCATTTTCACCTTGTAGTACTCAACGGATGTTTTTGGCACGACACAGCAGTTTCCGCCTGAGATACAGCCGTTGACGCACACATGGTAGCTTCCTGCATCTGCGCGGAGATCCGTCATCTCGCCGCCGTGTTCATACAGCTTGTAGGGCTTGCCCGAAGGACAATCGCTTCTGAGGGTCGATGAGGATTCGGGTTTGAGATAGAAGAAAGTCGTGGTGTCTTTCAGGGTGACATGGTTTTTATCGTTCATCACGCGGACGGTGTTGGCGGGAACGGTCATCCTGTCGATTATTTTCAGCTTGTCCTTGTCGTTGTAGATGTAGTAGTACTCATCGGAGGGGCGGATGTATACATTGCCGTTTTCATCGGTGATGCCGCCGCCCGACTTGTTGTAAAGCATACCCGAAGGCGCTCTGCCCTTGTACTTATCGGGGGTGAAAACGTCGTATATATCGGCGTATTTTTCGTTTATCGGGAAATATGTCAGATCTTCGGGGGCGTGATAATCCGAAAAATCATACATACGGTCGTCGTATATCTTTTTGATGCTGTCCTTGTCGGAGAATTCCGCCACTGTTTTGCCTGACGAATTTTTCAGCGCCAGTTTAAGGTCGGTGAACTCGATGCTGTTCAGCCCGCTGTTGTTTTTTATCACAAAGTTGAGGTAGGGCTTGTTCACCCGCACATTGATGGTGCTGTCAACTTTTGAGACATCGATGTTCTCTGCGCCTGCGCTGACGGGCAGTGCGGTCATCATGACTGCTGCCGACAGCAGTGACAGTATCCTGTTGATCTTTTGTTTCAGCATAAAAACACTCCTTAGTTTGAGCCGTTTATCCCGCAGGTATGTGATCGTCCGCGAAAAAAACGGCAGGTATAACACTTTCGATATCATAACATATTTAACAAAATGTGTCAATAGCGGCATATAGAGGATGGCACCTGTTTGCGTGCCAAATACACCAACATTTACCGATAGAAAATCTTACCTTAATCAATAATTCATATATTTATGGTATATTGTTAATAATGGTTGTGGGAAACTTACAGTTCCCGCATGATCACAGCAAGCGGCAAATATTGCGGGAACGGATATGCCGTTTGCTATAAAACTATCATACAGAATGGAGGTCGTGTGAGATGGCTGTGCTTGATTGGAACAAATATCTTGAAAAGGCGGCGGAGGTCAATGCGGAGGGGGCGGTGCTGCTCAGCAACAACGGTGCGCTCCCGCTGGACAAAAATGCGGAAACAGCTGTGTTCGGACGCATACAGCTGGACTATTACAAAAGCGGCACCGGTTCGGGCGGAATGGTGAACGTGGCAAAGGTCACGGGTATTACGGACGGTCTGCTGGAAGCGGGAGCAAAGCTCAATACTGAGGTACTGGAGGCTTACAGGGGCTATGTTGCCGAACACCCCTACGATTACGGCGAGGGCTGGGGCGGCGAGCCCTGGTGTCAGCAGGAGATGCCCCTTGATGATGAATTCGTGGGCAAAGCGGCGGAGACTTCGGATACTGCGGTGTGCATCATCGGGCGAACAGCGGGTGAGGAGCAGGATAACAGCTGTACCGAAGGTTCGTACCTGCTTACCGATGGCGAAA
>NZ_CAMHRZ010000230.1 GCF_946187255.1 uncultured Ruminococcus sp. | reverse complement strand
ATGCACGGCTTGCGTATCTGGAATTTACATCGCCCTGATTCAGTATCCTCATGCCGGCACCATAGTTGCCGTAGCCGTCGGTAGCCTTGAAAGACCACCTCGGAACGACATCGACCATAGCCTTGCCGTCGGCATTGCTGATAGTGGTATTGAGTATGAATCCATTATTTTCAAGTGCCTTACTGAGATCCTTCTCATTTGCGATGGTAGATATATCAACGCCGGTCGTATCCATAAGGTTCTTGGAAAGCGCCTCGTCACCCTTTACAGAGGTGAAGAAGTCATTCCTCATATCGTTATATACGCTTCCGCCGGAAGTGGTCGTACCGTTTCTGAGATCGGTAAGTGCATTAGCGGCATCCGAGCCTGCTGCAGGGTTATATTCAAAGTCCATCTGCGAGAAGCTGCCCGAATCATTTCCGAATATGCCACCCTCTTTAAAGCCGAGATTGTTATTACTTACAGCATTATCGAGATCGGTACTGTTGATATCTATCAGATTGCCGTATCTATCCTTTCCGCCGTCACCTGCCAACCTTGTGGCACCGCCCAGACCGAGCATCTTCATGCACATATTGTCAATCTGATTGAAGCTCTTGCCCTGGAAGAACGCCTTTGTAAGATTAACGCCGTTTTTGATGTCGTCAAAGCCCAGTATCTTGAGGGCAGTACCGCCAAGACCCTTGCCTATCGCCTTCATGCCTGCCTTGAACCCGTCCTTTAAGAACGTATCTTTCAGACCTGTCAGTCCCAGTTTGATCCCCTTAAAGCCGTCCTTGAACATACCGCCCAGCGACTTGAACGGGTGTTTTAGGGCTTCCTTCGCGGCATTCTTGCCCGCCGTTCCCATCGCACCGATAGGCAATATGATGCCCGCTACCATTAAGCCAAAGCTTGCGCCCTTCCATATCTGTGAAAAGACGTGCCAGCCCTTGCTCTCAGCCCAGTCACCTATATCCATGCCCGTGATTATGGTACATACGATGTCCGCGATGCCCATTAGCGCAGACAAAGCCGCCACAATGACCGCTGCTATCGCGCATATCGCAGGTGCGAACACCACTATCAGTATCGCCGCAATGATTATCACGGCGGCGACAATGATCGCGATAATATTATCCGCGATCCACTCCGCTATCGCCTTCCCGACGCTGCTTACCCATTCGCCTATCCTTTCAAGCAAAGTCTTCTCGCAGTCGGGTTTTAAATATTCGTACTTCTTATAGAAGTCATTTTTCTCTTTTTTGATCTCAGCCGCAGCATCTTTTTCATGCTGTACAGCCGCATTCACAAATGTCGAAAGTTTATTGTTGAGCTCTTTCGCTCTCTTGACCTTTTCTTCCTTGCTGTCCTGAGAGTCGGCAATATCATTGATAACATCTTCAAGATTACAGGTCGAACTGTCAACTGCGCCTGCTGTACGCTTCAGATCACTCATGGTAGAATCATAGTTTCCGAAGTTCGAGCAAAGCTTGTCGAGAACGCTTGCAAAACCGTCAAACTTTGACTTATGCAACGTAATAGTCGCCAAAAGATCGCCTCCGTATCATTCTCTGAAAAGACGCCCTGCATGACCCGCTGAGCCGATCTGCGGGGCTGATCCTTACTCCCTTGTTCTTATTCCTGCTGTGCTGCTTCCGCAGCTGCACGGGCTGCTGCTTCCTCAGCTGCCTTGCGGGCTCTCTCAGCCTCTTCCTCAGCTGCCAGTCGGCGTTCAAGCGCCTGATACATCTCCATCTCGCTTGCCTTCTGATTTTTTACGCCTTCCCAGTAATCGATCTCGCCCTGCAGCCTTCTCATCTCGGCTTCTGCGGCTTCTATCTCGCCCTGAGTCTTCTTTATGGCAGCCTCAAGCTCCTCGATCTTGTTGCAGACCTTAGTCGTAGCCGTATTGAGATTTGTGAATATCCTGTCCACCACGCTCTTCGCATGACTTCTGTCATTATCGTTCATGATGTGCTTGGTCAGATCGATGGTACCGCTGCTGGATTCGCCCAGTGTTTTGAAAAATTCCGTTGCGGAGTCCATCTCCGTATTAACGCCCTTCATATCGCTGTCGATCTGGTCCCTGATCTGAGTCTTGGCAAGATCTTCCTTTGCTTTGGTAAAGCGTGTTCTGTCGGCGGTATAATCATTCAGCCTGACCTGCGCCTCTCTCTTGGCTATCTCCTGCTTGTAGTAGCTGTCACTTGCGGCATTTTTCTGAGAAATGGCTTCCTCATACTTGTTTTTAGCATCAACGTAATAGCTGTGTGCTTCACCCGAGGTCATTATCCAACGCTCCCTTCTTTGTTTAGATACGAACTCCCCTTTATCATTATGTAATTGACTGTTATAGATCAAATATACCTATAATTTGGACATTTTATATTCTATTTCACGGTAATTATATCATTTACGCAAACGTTTGTCAAGAGTTCTTTAATACTTTTATCAAAATAGATACCACATCGCAATTAACGGTCACACAGCAATAATTAGTTGATTTTGTCATATAAACAGCTGTATATACATATTTAATAAAAGGGCAGTGAGAGCGCTATAAGCCCCTGTCTGCGTCCTGTTGTCTGCTTATCTGTACCGATACGTCATTTGTCCCTCACAGGCGGAGATACAGGCTTTTGCGGCAGCAAAGATGACTCCTCCGCGAAGGGATTCCGGGCAAATGTAAACAAATTGTAAAATCGAATAACGTTGCCACGAAACTCTTGACAATGGCGGAATTATGTGTTATCATGTGAACAGTTATTCAAGTGTAGTGATGAACATATATCAACAGAAAGGATGTATACCGATATGAGTGAGAGCAAAAACACCGAGTTCCTTGCGCTGTCGCAGGAAGATCTTGACAGACTGAAACGGGAGACTCCCCACGATGAGCTGCTGTACGATCTGGCTGAGCTGTTCAAGGTATTCGGGGACAGCACACGCATACGGATACTCTACGCACTGCTGGAAAGCGAACTGTGCGTAGGGGATATGGCACAGCTGCTGGGACTTACGCCCACCGCCTGCTCACATCAGCTGAGGGTGCTGAAAAACAGCAAGCTGGTGCGTTTCCGCCGCGAGGGCAAGATAATGTTCTACTCGCTGGCAGACGACCATGTGCGCAGCATACTGGCGCTGGGGATGGAGCATATCGTAGAATAAAGGAGAGAGAACTATGAGAAAGACATACTGGGACAACATAGCGTTTGTTTACGATCTGTTTGAAGATATATACAATCACAAATGTTTCGACAGCACAGGCGCAAGGGTAGCTGAGTACATCGACGAGGGCAGCAGGGTGCTGGAGCTCGCCTGCGGAACGGGTTCCATTAGCAAAAAACTGGCACCAAAGGCTTCAAGGCTGGTCGCCGCCGATCTTTCGGAGGGTATGCTGAGACAAGCCGCCAAGAACCTGAGGCACTTCGACAATGTACACCTCTGCAAGGCGAATATCATGGAACTGCGCTGCCGTGACGAGCGTTTCGATGCAGTGGTGGCGGGCAATGTGATACACCTGCTGGATGAGCCCTACAAAGCCATCGATGAGATGCTGAGGGTGTGCAGAAAGGGCGGCAGGGTGATAATACCTACCTACATAAATATCGAAGCCGATGCATCCTCCCCCGCGATAAAGTTCATCAAATGGGCGGGCGTGAACTTCACACATTATTTCGACAGGGAGAGCTACAAGCAGTTCTTCACAGACGGAGGATATAAAAATATTCAATACGATGTAGTGGAGGGCAGGATGCCCTGTGCCATAGCTGTTATTACAAAGGAGTGAGTGCATGGAAGTCAAAAAGATATATTTTGACATGGACGGTGTGCTGGCGGATTTCGACCGAGGCATAAAGGAGATCATCGGCATGACGCCGATGCCACAGGACAGTACCACCAAGGAGTACGACGCAAAGCTGTGGCAGGGCGTCAGGGATGCGGGGCATTACTACAATATGCTCAAGCCCATGCAGGACGCTGAACTTCTGGTGAGCAGGATATATGCGATACATGGGGAAAAATGCGGCATCCTCAGCGGTGTGCCGAAGCCTGATAAGGGCGTGACCACCTCCCGCGAGGATAAAGAAAACTGGATGAAAAAGTACTTCCCCGAGATAAAAGACATCAATCTGGTGCTGAAAGCCGACAAGCCCAAATTCTGCACGGGTATAGACTGTATACTCATCGATGACCTGCAAAAGAACATCGATGCATGGGAAGCCGCAGGCGGCACGGGGATACTTCACAAAAACGCCGAAGATACGCTCGCACAGCTTGAAAAGCTGGGTGTTATCTGAATAAATAATAATATTTGAAAGGAACTGAATGACATGAAAAAGGTTTACAAATTGATCGATCTGGACTGCGCGAACTGCGCCGCAAAAATGGAGAACGCGATAAAGGAGCTGCCCGAAGTGGAAGACGCTACCGTCAGCTTCCTGACACAGAAGATGACCCTCAGGGTACCCGACGGCACCGATATGGATGCGCTGATGAGCAAGATAGTCAAGCTGTGCAACAAGGTGGAGCCCGACTGTCAGATAGTGCTTTAAACGTCAGGGCAGGAGAAGACCGCAGGCTAATACACTCGTTGAGAATGGAGCGATCAGCATGACAAGCAAACAGAAAAAGGTACTTATCAGGATAATCACAGCGGGTGTGCTGCTGACAGCAGCGGCACTTCTCCCGCTTGAAAAGAAAAGTCTGCTCAGACTGACAGCCTTTCTTATACCTTATATAATAATAGGCTACGATGTGCTGTGGAAGGCTGTGCGCGGCATCATCCGCGGGCAGATATTCGATGAGAATTTTCTTATGTGCGTTGCGACCATAGGTGCGCTGTTCGTGGGTGAATATCCCGAGGCCTCCGCTGTCATGCTGTTTTACCAGACGGGCGAGCTTTTCCAGAGTGTGGCTGTGGGCAAATCCAGGCAGTCCATATCCGACCTGATGGATATATGTCCCGACCATGCCAACGTGGAGCGGGACGGTCAGCTGGAAGAAGTTGACCCCGAAGAAGTGGAGCTGGACAGCATCATAGTCATAAAACCCGGTGAGAAGATACCCCTTGACGGTGTGATAACCGAAGGCAGTTCTTCGGTAGATACCGCCGCACTGACAGGCGAGAGCCTGCCCCGCTCGGTAAAGGCGGGCGACGAGGTAATCAGCGGCTGCATAAATCAGGGCGGTCTGCTGAAAGTGCGGGTTACTAAGGAGTTTGAAGACTCCACCGTTACAAAGATACTGGAGCTGGTGGAAAATTCTGCCACAAAAAAGGCAAAGGCGGAGAACTTCATCACCCGATTTGCAAGGTATTATACCCCCGCTGTGGTGATCGCCGCCGTGGTGCTGGCAGTGCTTCCTCCGCTGATAACGGGCGGACAGTGGGCGATGTGGCTGCATCGTGCGCTGATATTCCTTGTCATCTCCTGCCCCTGTGCGCTGGTCATATCGGTGCCGCTGAGCTTTTTCGGCGGTATAGGCGGTGCCAGCAGAAAGGGCATACTGGTAAAGGGAGGAAACTTCCTGGAAGCGCTGGCAACTGCGGAGACTGTGGTCTTCGACAAGACGGGCACCCTTACAAAGGGCAGCTTTGAAGTGACGAAGATACACAGCCATTCGATGGAAGAAGACGAAC
>NZ_CAMHRZ010000229.1 GCF_946187255.1 uncultured Ruminococcus sp. | reverse complement strand
GTCCGATTAAATTCCCCGAACCACTGTTGCAAGACATATTATAGCACATACTTCGACAAAAATCAAGCACAAATTGCACAAACAGTCCGATATATTTCACTCAATTTGCCCAAATTTTTATCAAATTGCGCCCACCCTTGACTTTGACCACAATATATGGTATACTGTTTATAAGAACATTCGTTCTTGCTGTAAAATTTACATTTTGGTTACAATTCAATTTCAACGAAAACTAAGGAGGTTTCAGCCGTCTTGACCAAAAAAAGGCTCTCGTTTGAGTTGGGCGAGGACTACCTCGTCATCCCCGACTATGACACATCCGCCGCCCCGCCCGCAGACCCTGTGACCGATGCCCGAAAAGCCGCATATCTCAGGGCTTTGCGCAGACTGATGGAGGATAATTTGACTAAAAAGCAAAAATGTTATATAATATTATACTACAAAGAAGGGCTCACCGTCAATGCTATCGCGGAGAGATGCGGCGTGGACAGATCCACTGTATCACGGACGATAACCCGCGGAAGACAGCGGCTTACGGGCACTCTGGGCAAGGAAGCGATACGCAGGCTTTTCAGCGGGGATATGCCTGATACAAGTACAAAAAACGATACTTAGTCCGATAATAAGCCCTTTTGCGGGCAGTGACCCCGAGCTATCCGTTCTAACGGTCAGATCATCTGTACTGTACGTTTTTCCTCCCGCCGCCGCAGTACGTTTTTCCGAACGCTTCTTTTAATAAGGTATATTTTTACCCTCGTACCCATATCGCCTGCCATTTGGCAGTAGCCAAATGGCAGTAGCCTAATGGCAGCAGCCAAAGTGCAGTACATTTTTCAAAACACTTTTCTTTTAATAAGGTATACCATACTGTGGGCGATCATCCGCCCCTCAGCAGTACAGATCATCACTCAAAGGAAGGATAACCATGTCATCTCCCATATTTGAATTTGCCCGCAGATACGCCGACAGCGGAGTATCGCGGTTCCATATGCCAGGTCACAAGGGACAAGTTCTCCACGGGCTGGAGCCCTGCGACCTCACCGAGATAAAGGGCGCGGACTACCTTTACGAGCCGGAGGGCATCATCGCCCGAAGCGAGGAGAACGCCGCCGAACTGTTCGGCACTGCGAGGACGCTGTACTCCACCGAGGGCTCCAGCCTTTGCATAAAGACCATGCTCGCCATAGCCCACCGCTGCCGCAAAGACCACAGCAGACGTATGCTGGTCATGGCACCGCGCAACGTACACAAGGCTTTCATAAACGCCTGCATCCTCCTGGATATCGACGTCCGCTGGGTGTACCCTGCGGCAGGCTCACGGTCGCTGTGTTCCTCGGGCTTTACGGTGGAGGATATGGTGCGCACCCTTTTCGCCTGCCCGTACAAGCCCGATGCGGTGTATGTGACCTCTCCCGACTATCTGGGCAATATCGCGGATATTCCCGCACTATCGGGTTTTTGCAGAGAAAGGGACATACCCCTGATCGTCGATAACGCCCACGGTGCCTACCTGCGGTTCCTGGATGAGGATATCCACCCCATAACTCTCGGCGCAGATATGTGCTGTGATTCAGCCCACAAGACACTTCCCTGCTATACGGGCGGTGCGCTGCTGCATATCTCAAAGAACGCGCCTGAGGGCTACGGGGAGTGCGCCAAAAACGTCATGTCCCTGTTCGCCTCCACAAGTCCCTCCTACCTTATTATGGAAAGCATCGACCTGTGCATGGATATGATCGGAAAGGACTACCGCCAAAGGCTGGCGGAGTGTGTCAGCCGAACGGAACTCTGCAAACAGCGGCTCAACAGCGCGGGCTGGAAGACTGTTGGCGGCGAAAAATGCAAGATAACCATAGCCGCAGCGGAATGCGGCATGAACGGCGATGAACTGGGGGACAGGATGCGCGAAGCCTTTATAGAACCCGAATATACCGACCCGCAGTACACCGTGCTGATGACTACGCCTTTCAACAGCGAGGAAGACTATACGCGCCTTGAAAAGCTCATGACAGAGATCCCCGCAGGAAAGGGCGAAAGAGCAATACCCGATATACTGCCCGAAGCAGTGGTGAGTATGCCGATACGCAAAGCGGCGTTTTCACCCTCCCGCGAGGTGGACGTGGAGGACGCTGAGGGGCTTGTCTGCGGACTTACCGTGACCAGCTGTCAGCCCTCGGTGCCCGCTGTCATCAGCGGAGAGGTGATAACTGCGGATATAATAAAAATTCTCAAAAGGTATGGCGTTTTGCGCGTCAGTGTGTTATAATAGGTATTGAACTTTGATATTCAACTCACGGAGGTACTTTATAATGAAACTTGTATATGCTGTCGTCAACAACGATGACACCTACGCAGTCAACAAGGGACTGCAAAAGGCTGGGATACGCGCCACTAAGCTGTCCTCGACGGGGGGATTCCTCATGGCGGGGAACACCACCTTTATGATATGCTGTGAGGATGCACAGGTGGATACCGTCATTGAGGTGCTGAAAGAACATTCCCGCAAAAGGAAACAGTTCGTGCCCTCATCTGTTATAAGCGAGCCGCACGGAGATCAGTCGGTGCCCGTGGAGGTAGCCATCGGCGGCGCGACTATATTCGTCACCGATATCGAGCGCTTTGAACAGGTATAACTCATGAGGATATACGGAAACAACGAGCTGCTCGCCAGCACCGCCCGCATGGTGGCGGCAGGGCGCGAGCCGCACTCGCTGATACTCCACGGCGGCAAGGGACTGGGCAAAAAGGCGGTGGCGAAGTATATCGCCGCACAGCTGATGTGCGAGGAGGGTTCGGGCATACCCTGCGGGAAATGCCATTCCTGCATGATGATAGAAAGGGGCACCCACCCCGACCTTATATTCGCAGAACCCAACGAAAAGGGGAACTATATAGTAGATGATATCCGCGACGACGTGGTAGCCGCCGCCCCCCGCACCCCCAGCGAGGGCAATATAAAAGTATTCGTCATACCCGACCTTGACCTGTCGGTGCAGACCACGGTGCAGGTGCAGAATATACTGCTGAAGCTGATAGAAGAGCCACCCGACCACACGGCGCTGATACTCACCGCCCGCAGCAGGGAGACATTCCTCAGCACCATAATCTCCCGATGCGTGAGCCTTGGGGTGAGACCCGTGACAATGCAGGAAAGCGGGGAGTATTTACAGGAGAACTACCCCGACCGCGACATCACCGAGATACATGAAGCACTGGAAGCAGGCAAGGGCAATATCGGGCGTTGCAGGGCTTATATGGAAAAGGAGCAGTTCTATTATTCCGCAGGGCTGGCAAGGGATATCGCTGCGGCTTATACCGAAGGCTCGGAGTATCAGTTTCTTAAAACGCTGGCGGGCAGCGACGGCAAAAAAGCTCAGCTGAGAGAAGCGCTTTATCTGTTTTCAGAGCTTATCCGCGATGCCTGCGTGATGCTGACGGGCGGACAGGCTGAGGGCTGCGACACCCGCGCCGCAGAGGGCTTGTCAAGGCGGCTGACCCTTGCGGCGGGCGCTGACCTTTACGACACGGTGAGCAGCTACATCAGGCGAATAGACGCGAACTGCAGTCTGTCGCTTGTCTGCAACAGCCTTACGGCAGAGATATTCGGAGCATAGATAACGCAAAGGAGACAACAATGAAACATACAAGTATCCTTATAGTCATAATGCTGTTGTTCATACTTTTCATGGCGGTGCTGGGCGTTATGGCAAAGGGCGTAAAAGCGGGGCAGGTGTCTCCGCGGACGATAGCGGGAACGGCAATGCTGATAGGCGCGGCTGTTGTCGTGAGCCTGCTGGCTGCGCTGATACGCCTTTTCAGGAACCATATAAACCACACAAAGCAGGCAAGCTCGGCGGAGATACTTGCCGATATCATGGCAATGAAGGACAAAAACGACAAGGAGGAATGATACATGGCTGAGATATCCGAAAGGCTGTCAAATGCTGTAAAATATGTGGAAAGCAGGCTTTCCGCACGCCCGAAGGCGGGTATAGTACTGGGCTCGGGACTGGGCGGTCTCGCTGAGCGCATAGAGGACGCGGTATACATAGACTATGCGGATATACCCGGCTTTCCGCGCTCCACCGTTGACGGTCACAAGGGCAGGTTCGTTTGCGGAAAGATAGGCGGCGTAAACGTTATTGCAATGCAGGGACGGGTGCATTACTATGAGGGCTACCCGATGGAGGACGTTATCATGCCCGCAAGACTGATGGCACTGCTGGGCGCGGAAACTCTGCTGCTGACCAATGCGGCGGGTGGTATCAACAAGAATTTCTCGGCAGGGGATCTGATGATGCTGACCGACCATATAGCCACATTCGTGCCGAACCCGCTGATAAGCACTTCCCCTGATTTCAAGGGCACACGTTTCCCCGACATGAGCGAGGTATACGACAGGGGACTTCGTGAAAAGATGCTGAAATGTGCGGAAGAACTGGGCATGACCCTCAAAAGCGGAGTATACTGCCAGCTGACGGGACCTTCATACGAGACACCTGCGGAGATAAAAATGCTTTCTCTGCTGGGGGCGGATGCTGTGGGTATGTCCACGGCAGTGGAAGCCATAGCCGCAAGGCATATAGGCATGAAAGTCTGCGGCATCTCGCTGATAACCAACATGGCGGCGGGGATATCCGCTGTACCGCTTTCACACGAAGAAGTAAAGCAGGCTGCTGATGAAGCTGCGGAAAAGTTCGGCGAACTGGTCGTGCAATTCATAATTCATAATTGTTGACAGGGGCGGGAGTATGCTGTGCTGAACGAGTGTACTTCCGCGTCCGTTTATCCTGCTTATCGTTCAAATCTGTAAAATGCACTATTCGCCGCTGTTATAAACTGTGTCGTTTGTGGATAACGCCCATTACGAATAATTCCCCTAAGATTAGTATGAAATATGCTGTCACAAGCCAACTTAATTAAGCCGCAGCAAAACGCATTATTTATGCACAGCTCACAATAAACAACGCACCCACACCACTCAGCAGCGATTTGCTTTTGTCCCTGCATCGTGCTATAATGTCAGCATAAGGAGTGGTGAATATGACACAGACAAAAACTATCAACAATGTTAAGGCAAAGAACATCGACCATAAGAAACTGCAAAACCTGGCTCTTTCGGGCTTATTTGCGGCGCTGATCTATTTACTGACAGCGTTTGTGAGAGTGCCTACAGGTGCGGGTTACACCCACGCGGGTGACAGTGCGGTATTTCTGGCGGCTTGTATACTTCCCACGCCCTACGCTGCTGCTGCGGCGGCTGTCGGCGGGGCAATGGCGGACGGACTGAGCGGATTTGCGATATGGATACCCGCAACAGTGATCATCAAGGCAGTGACCTCGCTGTTTTTCACCTCACGCAAGGGAAAGATAATCTGCCTGCGCAACATCATCGCGCTGATACCCTCACTGGCGCTGTGCATCGTGGGATACAGCCTGTATCAGGGCATATTCATGACAGACGGCTTTTCATCCGCAACGATAGCGGCAGCCTTTGGACAGACACCTGCGTACTGTGTACAGATAGCAGTAGGTTCGGGAATATACCTTGCAGTGGGTTCACTGCTGGATAAAACGGGGCTTTTTAAATTCATAATGCATAATGCTATCTAAATGGGTGGCGGAGCCCCCCATACCCCCTCTGCGCACCAAA
>NZ_CAMHRZ010000228.1 GCF_946187255.1 uncultured Ruminococcus sp. | reverse complement strand
GTCTGCGCTTCTTCTTTGGTCATATCATGGCGTATGACCTCAAAAAAGCCGTACATATACGAACTGCATAGCAGATGTATCAGCCGTGTTCCCGCACGTCCCGATGTTATGACATTGCTGCCTGTGTCCTCAATGTATTTCAATGTATACTTTTCATCAAGCTCGGCAATATCTTCAACAAAATCCGCATATCTCGTACCCTCGGCACAGCAGATAAGCAGCTTGAATTCATCATGTCTCGCATACATAAGGTCGATGATCTCCTGCATATATCCCTTATGCTCTTTGTCAAATTCCTCGTTATGGAAAAGCTCCCTCTGCTCCTCAACAGGGCGCTGACTGTATGCCTGCATGTGCTTCTCAAAATAATCTTTCAGCTCCGAAGCTGCTCCCTCTACCAGCGCACAGAAAAGCCCCTCCTTGTCCCCGCAGCGTGTATATATCGAACGAGGGGTCGTTCCCGCATTATCAGCGATAGTCCGCATCGAAGCTCCGTTATACCCATTCGCAAGAAATTCCTGCATAGCACATTCCAGCAGCTTTTCGGTAACGCCCTCCACTCTGTTAGCCATTTTGCATCTCCCATATCTGCAACAGCGATGTGAAACAATGTTGCGCAACGATGTTTCAAATATACCAGGTTTTTTTCTGTTTGTCAATACTTATAAACACTTTTTGGGCAGAAAACACATCAAATTACAGACTAACAACAAATAAACTATGCAAGTTTAATCGCAGGTGTTGTTTGAGCGGTCTGATATCATACATAAGTCGTAAATAAAATGAGAAATATCTAACTGACTAAAATGTGCTTCTTTTCAAGTAGTTGAGAAAAGTGTTCGTTTGTAAAAAGCGGGATCATGCCGTACATCTACATGGCTGATATAGTGAATAAGCTGCTGACCGCCCACGAAAACGTCAGCAAGCTTTCAATGGGCGACTTCAAAAAGAATATGCTGATGATGGCGCTGTTCTGGGTGCTGTGTCGGGTACTGCACAGCATATCCACTACGCTTTCCCATGCAGCCACTTTTGAGGTGCTGGCAAACATCAGAAGGCAGCTGACAGTGAAGCTGTCAAAGATACCTCTCGGCTCGGTACTCTCACAGTCAAGCGGAACGTACAAGATTATCATCTGTGAGCGCGTTGATTCCATCGAGACCACCATTGCACATATCATACCCGAGGTGGTGTCCAACGCATTCGTACCCATCGCACTCATCATATATATGCTGACCATTGATGTAAAGCTGACACTTATCTCCCTTGTATGTGTGCCTGTGGGCGTGTGTTTTTCAGTATCATGATGGTCGGCAGTGGTGAGAGCTATCAGAATACACTTGACAAGACCAAAAAGCTCAACGACACCGCAGTGGAATACATCGACGGCATAGAGGTCATAAAGGCATTCGGAAAGTCAAAGACCAGCTACGAAAAGTTCGTAACTGCCGCAAAGGAAGGCGCTGACTGCTTTATCGAATGGATGCGCCTCCGCAGCCAATGTCCGCAGCAACGCCCTCCTGCGGCAGCTCGATCTGTCCGTAAGCCCATTTTGCCATAGGCAGATGTTCCTTGTCCATGCTCACCAGCATCATTCTGCCAAGCAGTCCTTTTGGATTTCCGAAATTATCTGTAAAACTCATAGCTTTCCTCCGTTTTTTGTATATTCTATTTTTTATCCGACACAGACCACACTGCGAGCATCATGAACGCTATCCCCCATGATTCTCCGCCCGCAAAAATGTGCCTGAATATGGGTTCTCCCGTAAATGCAGTCAAGCCCCTGCCCAGCGCCTGACATATAACAAAAAAGCACAGCGGTCCTATGGACATCCATGCCTTTCGGACGTTTATCACGCCATTGCATATCAGTATTATGAACGCTGTTCCCGAGATAATGTCTGCTGTTGTCTGCCACGTCGTGCCAGCGATGAACGGATATATCGCGGCGGGGACAAAGTGCTCTTTTATGCTTTCGGCTGACAGCCCCGAAATCACAGCCGCACGGATATTCATAAGTGCAAGGGCGCAGATGGAATGTATCCCGAATATGCCCAGCGACATCATCATCGTGCCGAAGCTGTATGCTTTGTACGCCTTTGAGGGCTTACCGTCAAGCCTGTCGCTGACATGGGAGCAGATCGACGATGTTCCGAGAAAATATCCTGCCGAGGCAAATATCCCGATAACAAAAGAAATGCTGTAATACCACAAGGGCACTTCCTTTATGTTCATGCTCATCATGCCGTCAACGATATATTCACCGCCATCGCCCATAAAGGACATCAGGCAGTCGCTTACACCGCACATCAGCATTGATACAAAGCCTGCGAGCAGAAATGGTTTCCTGTATTTTTTGTCGATATACCGCATAGTTCACCTCATTTGAGACTGTACCTGAAATCGCATTCATCATATCCTTCGGCAATAGTTGTATTCCGCACCAGTTTGACTCCAATCATATCTGCAATGACAGAGTCCAGCCGACATAAATATTTCGCTAGTTCAAAGCAGCCCTCGTCCCTGCATATCTTGCATATGCCGCATTCGTGATAGTCATAACCCAGATCATATTCCGCACATTTCGGCAGAACATCCACCACCCAGTTGTTCTCGTTTTTGAGCTTATGGCTTTCCTCCGCCCATTTCATACGCTTTGGGATCTTCTTCTCATCGAGATAATCCTCTGCCGTCCCCATACCCTTTTTGAACAGCTTTGACGAGCTTACCGCCCTCTCTATGACCTTGTAGTTTTCCTCTGCGGAAAGCCCCGAATGACGGTTCATGGCTATAAAATATATGCCCATAAGATAAGAAGCTGTCAGACTGCTTTGTGACATATCTTTCGCCCTTATCGTTATGGCCTTGCATTCTAACTTTATCCTGATCAGTGCCTGTTTTGAAACGCCTTTTTCTTTGAGGAGCGGCTTTGTTGCCGTATAGAAATAATGTCCTATGAACCATGCTTTGAATGTGTATTTCATTTTACATCACCATTTACCGAGATTGTATATACTTTCTGATCATGCCCGCACGTCTTTGCGGAAAGTATCTTCATACCCGCTTTGTTTACAGCTTCCGATATGCTCTCATCATCGTACATTCCGAGACTTTTGTCAGAGTTATGCACAGCCATAGCATACATTGAATTATACGCGAGTATCAGCTTGCCCTAAGGCTTTGTTATCCTGCGTATCTCATTCAGGACTTTTTCATGTTCACGCCAGAAATAGCAGCTGTCTGTGGATATGACAGCGTCGAAATATCCGTCCCCAAAAGAAGTGTCTGCACAGTCACATAAACTAAGTGCCGCTGTATTTCCTATACGTTTTTCAGCCATTGTGAGCATTTCGGAGGATATGTCTATGCCATACAGCTTCACTTCGGGGTATCTGTCATGTATCATTTCGAGCTGCGAACCCGAGCCGAAAACGATCTCCAGAACATTCCCGCAAGGCTTTAACTCTGACAGAACAGCCCTGTGCATTTTTCTGTTTGAGACTGTCATCATTTTCCCGAACAGCCGTCCCATAAGTCCGTCGGGTCTTCCAAATTGTTTTATAAATATGTTCATGATCTTACCCAATGTCGTTTGCGTTAGTTATAGCTAACGGAATTATATCATACTTCGGGCTAAAGGTCAATACCTTTTTAATCTGATAAAAAAACAGCTTTAATATATGATCACCTTTCATCATTACGGCTGGTACGGTCTGCTCGATATAGAAAATAAGTAGTTAGTTATAACTATTGACATAACCGAATAGATGTGTTATAATATTATTCGGTTAGTTATCTATAACTGCGTTTGCGCTATATAACCAAATATTTATAGTAGGGAGAAAGAATAATGAAGAGATCAAAAGTTGATCAGAAGAAAGCCTTGTGCGCTGTGCTTTCAACTGCGATGCTGATGAATACTGTTGGCACTGTTGCATCAGCAGAAAGCTCAAAGAGTTACAAGGACGGAATTTATGAAGGTCAGGCAAGGGGATATAAAAGCGATATCACGGTATCGGTCACGGTATCGGATGGTGAGATATCCGCTATTGATGTTACGGGTCAGAATGAAACGCCAAAATTCTGGGAACGTGCGAAGGCTATCATTCCAGAGATAATTGCTGCAAATTCGCCGGATGGCATTGATGCTGTAAGCGGTGCTACTCGTAGCAGTAACGGTATAAAGAATGCTGTCAATGACGCACTTGCAAAAAGCAGTCTTGGTTGTTTTAAAAGTGGTGATGGCAGCATATCAGATCCTTTTGTTATCGGTAATGCCGAACAGCTTTCCGGTTTTGCAGAAAGTGTGGATAACGGTGAAAACTATTTGGGTAAGTATATTGTTCTCGATTCTGATATAGACCTTTCGGATGTTGGAAATTGGAACCCTATCGGTGCGGAAGGTTCAGCAAGTAAAAATCTTGATAAGATATTTGCAGGAAATTTTGACGGCTGCGGTCACACGATAAGTGGGCTTACAATACATAACAGCGCTGATTCCCCTTATACAGAAGAGCAGAATATCGGTTTGTTCTCGACTATCTCGACTTCAGCTAAGGTTACAAATATAAGGCTGGAAAACACAGATATCGATGTTACAGGCGAAAAGGCAGTCAGAGCAGGCGGAATAACAGGCGATATCACCAGCAAGGCTGTTTCGGGTCAGGAAGGGACAGCATCAGTTGACAGCTGTACTGTAAGCGGTTCGGTATCAGCAAAAACTGATGCTGCTATGGTAATGACAGGCGGTATAGTCGGAAGAGCATCAGGAAATGCCGGTATAACAAACTGTGTTTCTTATGCTGAGATCAACTCTCACTCAAACAGCAAAATAGCCTATGGCGCAGGTGTAGCTGCAATGACCGGCAATAATACTTATGTTGTGAACTGTGCGGGTAAAGGAGAAGTTACCGTACTTACTGACAGCGGATTCTCTCTTTATGCGGGCGGAGTTGTTGGTATGATGACATCTGAGCAGTATAACTGTTTTTCAGATGGAAATGTAAATGTAGGAACTATTGCGCAGACTGACACAGAAAAAGGAACGGGTCTTATAGACGGATCTCTCATGCCTGCGGCATCGGGTAAGTATAATTTCTATTCTTCCGATGCAGCGATATGCTATATCAACAGCAATGGTGAGATCACTAAGCTTGAGGCATTATCTCACGGAAAAGGTTCTATGAATGCTGACGGTACTTTTGAACCGGAAATACTGACAGCTGAACAGATGGGCAGCAGCGAATTTGGTGATATGCTCAACAAAAATCTTGAAGATATCGCAAGGATCCTTGAGGGAAACAATGTTGATATTGAATTAAAATTGTGGGAATATAACGGTTCGGGCACTCCGGAAATATCCGATGGATCATACACTTATGTTCCTGTTGACTCTTCTATCTTTGAATCGGGAACGGGAACAAAGGAATCGCCTTATGAGATAAAGACATCAGAACAGCTGAGAAAATTTGCGGGCTCTTTGTCCGAGAACGTTGATTACAGCGGAAAATACATTGAACTTTCATCTGATTTTGACATTTCAGACGCTGAGTGGACTCCGATAGGTGACAGCAATTTCGTCTTTAACGGCAGCTTTGACGGCAAGGGTCATAAAGTATCGGGAATGACTATTGGAAACGCAAATGAAGCGAAAGAACTGAATGA
>NZ_CAMHRZ010000227.1 GCF_946187255.1 uncultured Ruminococcus sp. | reverse complement strand
CTTCGGGTCGAGAGATCAACGAGCTGGCGCCGTTGATCTCGGCGCGGGCGGTGTAGCACGCGCGTAGGTTTGTGGGGATATCGGGCTTTTGCAGACGCGGATCATTTTGTGACCGCCCGCGCTTTATTCGGGCGTGTGGTTGCTTTTCTTATCGAACGCACTTTGTCTCTCTCTTATAGTTCGCTGTGCATTTTGGTTTCGTGCCTTGGTGATTGAGGGGCTCTGCCCCTCAAACTTCCCGCAAGCCTGCTGGCGCGAGGCTTGACCGCGCGCTTTGGTTCACGGCTTAGTTTTGTTTTAGGCGCTTGTTTGCCGCCGCGCCCCTATCTTCTGCATTTTTCCCCCATAACAAAAACGTCGGAAGAGCCTTGCCCCTCCGACGTTTATCAACTATTTCAGCTTATCGCCATAATACATCAGCGTTACCGCCATGCCGTTGATGATGCCGATCACCAGTCCGCATACCACATAGAATACCGCTATCGGTATATGTGCCAGCACGGATATCAGTCCGAACACCACTATGAACAGCAGCGGTGTGATTATCTGTATCAGGAATTTTCTCCCCATGAGTGCGGGCAGCTTATCCGCCAGCGCCAGCGTTTTTGTGCCGTCGGGGTCGAAAAGCCTGTACAGCGCCTGCATAACAGCCATCGGTATGCCTATCAGCAGTATCAGTGCGATCACATTCATGGGTATCCTCCTTGATTATTTTAAATGGTTATCAGATAACTCTTACGCCTACAACGCCTGCAACAGCCTTTACAGCGTCAACGTTTGCTGCGCCCTTAACGTCCAGCAGTGTGTAGCCCCAAGCCTTCTTTGTTGCAGAAGCGGAAGCAACAACGTCAGCACCTGCGGCAGCCTTTACAGCGTCCTCGGTAACTTCAGCCTTGTGCAGTACGCATACCAGCTGATCGGCAGTCTTAGCCAGCTCCAGGTTCGGGAAGGTAACAGAGTTTCTGATCTTGCCTCTCTCGATGTAGTCCATCAGCTCGTCAGCTGCCATGATAGCGCAGTTGTCCTCGCTCTCGGGAGTGGAAGCGCCCAGATGAGGCAGAGTGATAACATTCTCCTCGCCCAGACCGATATCATCAGCGAAGTCGGTAACATACTTAGCTACCTTGCCGGCCTTGATAGCCTCAACAACAGCAGCAGTATCGACCAGCTCGCCTCTTGCAGCGTTGATGATGCGAACGCCGTCCTTCATGATAGCGATCTGCTCCTTGCCGATGCTGTTCTTAGCGTCGGGAGTGAAAGGAACGTGCAGAGTGATATAATCGGAGTTCTTATAGATCTCGTCCTTGCTGTCAACTACCTTTACGGAAGCATCCAGTGCCTTTGCAGCAGCCTCGCTCAGGAAAGGATCGAAGCCGATAACGTTCATACCCAGAGCAACAGCAGCGTTTGCTACCTTGCCGCCGATAGCGCCCAGACCGATAACGCCCAGGGTCTTGCCGAAGATCTCGGGACCTGCGAACTTAGCCTTGCCGCCCTCAACAGTCTTGGGAGCGTCCTCGGTGCCCTTCAGGGAGTTAGCCCAGGCAGCAGCCTCGGTGATCCTTCTGGAAGCCAGCAGCAGTGCGCATATTACCAGCTCCTTAACAGCGTTTGCGTTAGCACCGGGAGTGTTGAAAACAACAATGCCCTGCTCAGCGCACTTTTCAACAGGGATATTGTTGACACCTGCACCTGCTCTTGCGATAGCCAGCAGAGAAGCGGGGATCTCGTAGTCGTGCAGCTTTGCGGAACGTACCATTATAGCGGTAGGCTCAGCGCACTCGTCGGTGATGGTATAAGCAGCCTTGTCGAACTTGTCAGTACCGCAGGCAGCGATCTTGTTCATTGTCAGAATATTGTACATTGATATCATTCCTTTTCAAAATAGTCATGCTCTATACGAGCTCTTTGCCGTCAGGTGTGATAACAGGCTTGCCGTCCTTGTCCAGCAGCGGTGTTATACTGCCGCCTTCGCCCTCTGAATGCCAGAGATAATTGACTCCCGTCAGAGTATCCAGGAGTATCGAAGTCTGAGAGACGAATCCCGAGGTCTC
Organism: uncultured Ruminococcus sp.; assembly: GCF_946187255.1. Classification (GTDB taxonomy): domain Bacteria; phylum Bacillota; class Clostridia; order Oscillospirales; family Ruminococcaceae; genus Hominimerdicola. The sequence goes on along the minus strand of NZ_CAMHRZ010000227.1, from coordinate 3,616 downwards.
GGAGAATACTACCTTAAACCGTTTAGGTGCTTTTTCCTTAGCCATGCTGTCACTTCCTTATTAATCGGCAACAGCGCAGACCGTTCACCGCCCTGCGCTATGCTTGTATTATTCGCTTATTATGCGTTCTCAGCCTCGAACTTCTTCATGAATTCTACCAGCTTCTCAACGCCCTCGATAGGCATTGCGTTGTAGATGGAAGCTCTCATGCCGCCAACAGTTCTGTGACCCTTCAGGTTCTCGAAGCCTGCTGCCTTAGCCTCAGCAACGAACTTCTTATCCAGCTCCTCATTGCCTGTAACGAAAGGTACGTTCATCAGAGATCTGTCCTCAGGAACAACAGTGCCCTTGAACAGCTTGCTCTGGTCGAGGAAATCATACAGGATCTTAGCCTTCTTCTCGTTGTGAGCCTTCATGCCCTCGAGACCGCCCATCTTCTTGATCCACTTGAATACCTTGCCGCAGATGTAGATGCCGTAGCAGGGGGGAGTGTTGTAAAGAGAATCATTGTCAGCCTGGATCTTCCAGTCGCACATTGTGGGGCAAGCCTTGAATGCGGGACCATCAGCGATCAGGTCTTCTCTTACGATAACGATCTGTACGCCCGAAGGACCAACGTTCTTCTGAACACCGCCGTAGATAACGCCGTACTTTGTAACGTCAACAGGCTCGCTCAGGAAGCAGCTGGATACATCGGCAACCAGCTCATGACCCTTTGTGTTGGGCAGTGTGTGGAACTTTGTACCGTAGATGGTGTTGTTCTCGCAGATGTAAACGTAGTCAACATCCTCGGGGATATCCAGATCGGAGCAGTCGGGGATGTAGGAGAAGGTCTTGTCAGCGGAGGAAGCAACTCTTACTACCTCGCCGTACTTCTCTGCCTCAGCAGCAGCCTTCTTTGCCCACTGACCTGTGATTATGTAAGCAGCCTTGCCATTCTTCATCAGGTTCATGGGAACCTCTGCGAATACCAGCGAAGCGCCGCCCTGCAGGAATATTACCTTATAGTTATCGGGAATGTTCATCAGCTCTCTGAGATCCTTCTCAGCGTCCTTGATGATCTCGTCATAAGCCTTGGATCTGTGAGACATCTCCATAACGCTCATGCCTGTGCCCTTGTAATCGAGCATCTCCTCTGCAGCTTCCTTGAGAACTTCCTCAGGAAGTACTGCGGGACCTGCGCTGAAATTATAAACTCTGCCCATTGTTAATGACCTCCATTGTTTTGAAATTAAAAAATCAACACTATTATTATATTACTTTTTGTGCTGAATGTCAAGTACCCGACCATAAACATTCTATAAATTTTGGAGGGGTATTTTTAGCCATCTTGAATAAATCAACGCTCTCTCATTCGTTTTTTCTCAAAAATCTCTGATATAAAGTACAGTAATATTTCGCTTTTGCAATTTTTTATCTCCCCGACTGCAAAATGCTTCTTCACCGCCCGAGAAAGCAAAAGTTGTACAATTTGTTTAAACCAATAAAGCGTGAGGTCAGGTTATTCGGCGGGTGTATCCTTGACAATGTCTGTAAATGGTGGTACAATGTAATTTAAGTGCTATTAAGTTATATTCAGCATCAGCAGAAAGGATATGCCTATGGAAAGAGCTAAGCTAATCGCATCGATAGAGAGCGGCAGACAGCTTGGTGTGCGCAAGTACATGGATATCGGCGGTACACACATAAGCTATACCTATGCTATACAGAAACTTAACGGCAGGTATATAGTGTTTGTCGATGAATACGATGTTGACAGATACTATGAAAACGAACTTGAAGATACGGAGAAAGTCACGGTATACGATACCCTTGATGAATTCTTCGATAACTTCATCACAAAATACGATGTGTCACCCGAAGACTTCTGCAAGTCAAAGGGCAACAAGTATTTCAGCACCGGATTCTATCAGCACTTAACATGACCTGTACGAAATAATAATATAAAGAAGGTAAAGTAAAATGAGAACTTTTTCAAAATCTCACAAGCTGGATAATGTCTGCTACGATATACGCGGCCCCGTTATGGACGAAGCTGACAGGATGATCGCGGCGGGCGAGAAGATACTCAAACTCAACATCGGCAACCCCGCACCCTTCGGCTTTGATGCGCCCACTGAGATAATTAACACCATGACGAACAATCTGCACAACGCTCAGGGCTATTCCACTTCAAAGGGCATCCCGCAGGCGCGTGAGGCAATACTCGCTTATCACCGCAAAAAGGGCGTGAATGTAGCTTCCATAGACGATATCTACACAGGCAACGGCGTTTCGGAGCTCATCACTATGGTAATGCAGGGACTTCTGGACAACGGCGACGAGGTGCTGGTACCCGCGCCCGATTATCCCCTTTGGACAGCATCGGTAACACTGGCGGGCGGCACGGCTGTTCATTATATATGCGACGAGCAGTCGGAGTGGTTCCCCGACATAAAGGATATGGAGAGCAAGATAACCGACAAGACAAAGGCTGTGGTTATCATCAACCCCAACAACCCCACAGGCGCTGTTTATCCCCGCGAGGTACTGGAGCAGATAGTAAAACTGGCGCGTGAGCACGACCTGATCGTATTCTCGGATGAGATATACGACCGCCTGCTGATGGATGGCGTTGAACACACTTCGATAGCATCCATAGACCCCGACCTTTTCTGCATAACCTTCAACGGCATATCCAAGTCGCATATGTCCGCGGGCTTCCGGGCGGGCTGGATGGTACTCAGCGGCAACAAGCAGAATGTGGGCGGCTACATTGAGGGACTGAATATGCTGTCTTCCATGAGACTGTGTTCCAACGTTCAGGCGCAGTATGTTATCCCTGCGGCGCTGACAGGCACGGGCGCACCCGATAAGGAACTGCTTCCCGGAGGGCGCATATACGAGCAGAGGGAGTGCATATACACACTGCTGAACGACATAGACGGCATCAGTGCGGTCAAGCCGAAGGCGGCGTTCTACATCTTCCCCAAGATAGATGCGAAGAAATTCAACATCACCAGTGACGAGCAGTTTGTGCTTGACCTTTTGCGCACAAAGAAGATACTGCTGGTAGCGGGCGGCGGATTCCATTGGGAGCAGCCGGATCATTTCAGGATAGTATACCTTCCCTGTATCGATCAGTTAAAGCTGTCGATGGCGGAGATGAAGGACTTTTTGGCGACGTATAAGCAGAAGTAAGCATAGTCAGCTACCGAGAAGCAAACAAGGGAAAACATAAAAGCAAGTAACGACAAGAGCTTTGGGTCAAGCCTTTCGCGAAAGGCTTGCGGAGTTTGAGGCAGAGCCTCAATCACCAAGGCACGAAACCAAAATGCATCGCATACAATAAGAGAAAAACAGCGGGCGGTTCGCACAAATTGAGTGCGTGCCGCCCTTTTTGCATATTCACAAACTTCCCGCGTGAGCGAACCGCCCGCGCCGAGATCAGCGGCGAAGCTCGATGATCTCTCGACCCGAAGAATGAGGGGCGACCTGCCCTCGCACTCTGTGGTGCTTTCGGGAACAAACACAATGCCGTATGACCCTATCATGGATTATCCTGCCTTTATCGCAAGTGAGTGCTGAACGACCGCTCGGAGACGCTTCGCTGTCCTCGCTGGTGGACGCGCGGCAA
>NZ_CAMHRZ010000226.1 GCF_946187255.1 uncultured Ruminococcus sp. | reverse complement strand
TTTCAACTTCTCACGCGGGGGAGAGAAAAAAGATATATATATTAGTTATATATATTTCCCTGTCCTGTATTTATATATAAAGAAGTCGGAAATTTCACCACTTTCACCACTTATAAGCAGAAAACCCCATGTTTTCGGGAAAAAATGCAGTGGTGTTTCAGGTGGTGAAAAAATATAAAAAACCACTTTTACCACTGCGGCAGGAGAATGATGCCCCTAAATTCGCGGGATTGACTTTTCATCCCGCGAATGATATAATAAATGTAACTTTATGGAAAGGTCGTACTACGATGCGTCATCATCTTTACAATCCCGATTTTAAATTCGTACACGAGCCCGAGAGCTTCGATAAATACACCGACAGGGAGCTGCTGCAGTACTGTCTCGGTGCTACGATGTATATGCCGGGTACAAAGGATTTCACGCCCAAGATACTCAACGGCTCCATGCCGGGACTCACCACCGTAGTGCTTTGCTTTGAGGATGCCTGCCCCGAGGACAGCGTGGAGGCGGCGGAGAAGAACGTATACCACCTGCTGGACACCGTAACGGATGCGGTGGAAAGCGGCGAGCTGGATGCCGACAAGGTGCCGCTGGTATTCGTCAGGATACGCAATCTGGAGCAGTTTAGGCACTTTGCCGCAGGACTGGACAAGCATCGTTCCAGGTCGCTGTGCGGCATAAACTTCCCGAAATTCACAGCCGAGAATGGGTATGAGTATTTTGCTTATCTCCAGTGGCTCAATCAGAAGCTGGACGACAGGATATACGGTATGCCCATTATAGAAAGTCCCGAGGTGGCGTACAAGGAGAGCCGCATCACCGAGCTTTTGGGCATAAAGCGTGTGCTTGACAAGTATCATGAGCTGGTATTGCAGGTGCGCGTGGGCGGTACGGATTTCTCGTCGGTGTTCGGGGTGCGGCGTGGTGTGGATCATTCCATATACGATATAATGACCGTCCGTGAGTGTCTTGCGGATGTGGTGAATATATGCGGGCGCAATAACGACTATGTGCTTTCGGGTCCCGTGTGGGAGTATTTCCGTGCCCCCGAGGAACTTAAATTCAAGGAGCTGCCCTCTCACAGTCTGGAGGACTATCTCTTCAAGCGTCAGGCTATCGTCAACAACGAGATAGACGGTCTGCTGAGGGAAGTGATACTCGACAAGGCAAACGGCTTTGTGGGAAGAACGGTGATACACCCCACCCATGTGCGTTTCGTCAATGCGCTGATGGCTGTGACCCGTGAGGAATACGATGATGCCTGCATGATACTCGGCTGTGAGCAGGGGGGAGTAGTTAAGGGCGCGGGTGCCAACAAGATGAACGAGATACGCCCACATACCAACTGGGCATCAAAGATAATCATGCGTGCAAGGGCGTTCGGTGTTATCGAGAACCAGAGCGCTTATGTCAAGCTGTTCGGCATCAAGCCGGAAGCGTCTTCAAAGTAAAGGAGGATACCCGCTGTGGGCGGAAATAAGAAAAAACGCAGTCCGATGAAAGTCTTCGGGGTGATAGTACTGGTGCTGACACTGCTGACGGGAGGACTTTCGGCGGCGACTGTTGTGGTCATGCGGATGATGTTCGGCAGGGGAGATTATACCGACCCCGCCTTAGATGTATACAACCGCTACGACCCCGACTGGAAGGACATACACCCCCGTGAGGAAGTGCGCTTCACTTCGGGAAAGAATACACTGACAGGCTTTATCTACGGCATGGAGAACGAGGAGCCGCGCGGACTGCTGGTATTCGCCCACGGTATCGGCACGGGGCATGAGAGCTATATCAACCAGCTGATGTGGTTCGTTGAGCGTGGGTGGAGGGTGTTCACCTACGACGCTACAGGTTCGGGACACAGTGAGGGTGACGGTACTGTTGGACTGGTGCAGTCCGCCCTTGACCTTGACAAAGCCCTGACCTACGCCGAAAGCGACGAACGTCTTTCGGGGCTGGATGTTTACCTGCTGGGACACAGCTGGGGCGGCTATGCGGTCAGTGCGGTGCAGAATTTTGACCATGATATCAAGGCAAGTGCAGAGATATCGGGCTATGCCTACCCGCAGGAGATGCTGGACGCAGGCGCTGTGATGACCATGCACACAAAGGCGGCGGTGATATTCCATCCCTTTGCGTGGGGATATAACAAACTGGTTTTCGGGGAGTATGCGGGTCTTAACGCTGTGGACGGCATCAACAAGTCGGGCATTCCCAACCTGCTGATACACGGTGACAAGGACGATTATGTGCCCTACGAAAAGGTGGGAATAATTTCCAAAGGGAAAGAATTCACCAACCCGAACGTGCAGTACTACACCATCACAGGGGAGTACGCCGACCACAACAAGTTCTTCAACAGCGATGCCTGCAACGAGTACAAAAAGCCCTTCAACGACCGCAAGGCGGAGCTGATGAAGCAATGCAAGGGCGATGAGCTCAATGAAAAGCTGGCGGAACTGGCATCCGGGATGGACAAGGAAATAGTCAACGACCCCAACACCGACCTGCTGGAAAAGATAGAAGCATTCTACTTGGGCGTATAATAGCAAAAGGCTGACCGTATTTTGCGGTCAGCCTTGTTTTGTTATATCATACGTTGAACTTGAACAGCACGATGTCGCCGTCCTGCATAACGTACTCCTTGCCTTCCTGCCTTGCAAGACCCTTTTCGCGTACAGCTGTCATGGAGCCGTACTGCATAAGGTCGTCAAAGCTGACTACCTCGGCGCGTATGAAGCCTCTTTCAAAGTCGGAGTGTATCTTGCCCGCTGCCTGCGGCGCCTTTGTGCCCTTGGTTATGGTCCATGCCCTTACTTCGGGTTCGCCTGCGGTGAGGAACGATATGAGTCCCAGCAGTGCGTAGCCCTCCTTGATGATACGGTCAAGACCCGAAGTCTCTAACCCTAAGTCTGCAAGGAACATAGCCTTGTCCTCTGCGTCCATGTCGGATATCTCCGCCTCGATCTGCGCACATATAGGCAGTACGGCAGCCTTTTCATCGGCAGCTATCTCGCAGACCTTCTTGTAGTTTGCATTGGTGTCGATGTTGTTGCGGAAATCGTCCTCGCTCATGTTCGCCGCATAGATAACGGGCTTCAGCGACAGCAGGGGAGTTTCCTTCAGCCACTCCTGCTCGTCCTCGGTCATATCAAAGCTCCTGGCGGAATGTCCTTCTTCCAGGTGTGCCTTGAGTCTTTCCAGGAACTCTGCCACAGCTGCAAGGCTCTTGTCGCCCTTCATGGCTTTCTTTGTGCGGTCGATGCGTCTGTCGATCAGCTCGATGTCCGAGAAGATCAGCTCCAGGTCGATAGTCTCGATATCCCTTGCGGGGTCGATGGAACCGTCAACGTGGATGATATTGTCATCCTCAAAGCATCTTACCACATGGACGATGGCGTCCACCTCACGGATGTTGGCAAGGAACTTGTTTCCCAGACCCTCGCCCTTTGATGCGCCCTTTACCAGACCCGCGATATCCACGAATTCCAGTGTGGCGGGCGTGAACTTTACAGGGTGGTACATCTCTGCCAGCGCGTCCAGCCTTTTGTCGGGGACAGATACGATACCCACATTGGGTTCGATAGTGCAGAACGGATAGTTTGCCGATTCTGCCCCTGCGTTTGTCAGTGCATTGAAAAGTGTGGATTTGCCGACATTCGGCAATCCGACCATACCTAGCTTCATACTGTTTTTACTCTCCCTTTATATGATTATCATAGCCGCCCGCAGGCACGGGGTACTGCGAAAATGCTTTGTTCCCCGCTTTTTCGGACGGCAGTCTGCTCATCAGTCAGCGCAGAAATTGCCGCTGTCCTCGTCATCCTCGTCGTCAGCGTCCTTTCCCTTGCAGAAGGGGCTGCCGCCTGATATCTTGCCGCTGTCGGTGCAGTTGTTGCCGTTGTTGCAGCCTACCTTTATGCCCTTCTTGATCGGTGCAAAGCTGAATCCTATAACAACGCCCAGCAGGAAAAGTGCCAGACCTTTCCAGAAATATCCGACCGAAGGTGTTCTGAATTCTTCCTCGAAAACTTCCTGTACTGTTTCTCTGATCTTGTCTTTCATTGTTTACAACCTCCTGTTTTGTATATATCTATCACGGGTAATACCCGCAAACGGACTTTGGTTTGATCGCGGGATCATACTGTGGGTATGTTTTGGATGAGCCACCATATAAACCCGCCGTACATAGCCAGCACCATCAGTACCGACCATAGCGCGATATGTCTGCATTGTTCGCCGTACTTTGCCTTGCCCCAGGTGATATAACTCGTCAGCGCCAGTATCGTACCAATATAGGCGACCCGTGAGAACCGCCCGTGGGTCACGCCTGTCAGCTTCATGAGATACGCCAGCAGCAGGTACGTTACGGTGGGGACTGCCGCAGCTATCAGCAGAAGTATTATGAAATATCTCAGTATTGCCATACCGCTGTCAGCCCTCCATACGGGTATGTGTCACGCCCTCTTTAAAGTTGCCGTACACAGTCACGCTGTGTCCCCCGAATATATCGTCGTCATCGTACCAAATATAGAAAGTGCCGTTCTTATAGCTGCTTATATCAATAAGATCCATCTTTATGCGCGATACGAATTCTTCTTCGGTTATCTCGGGTTCGTCGGCATCTCTCAGCCAGTTGTTGGCAAGATATGTCAGTTCATCGGCTATGCTTTTCTTGAAGGTCTTGTCCCACTCGACGCAGTTGCGGCAGAGTTTCTCGGCATATTCAAGGGACTCGGCAGCATTGTCCTCCTCATCGTCTATCTTCAGAGTTACCTGCGTGCCCAGCCAGTTGAAGCTGCCGCTATAATAGTTGTACTTCTTGTTGTATATAAGCTGCCCGAAGATCTCCGATTCCATCACAATGGGTCTGTCCCACTCGGCGCAAACCTGTGCAAGATAGGCGTTGTATTCCCCCGACATGGTTATCTCAGAAACGACTATGCCCGCATTCCACTTATCGTAGGTCTCACCCTCTTTGAGCTCGTAAACGTAGCCCTTTACACGGTAAACTGTACGCGGCTCGAAATATTTTCCATATAATTTAGATTTTATATTTTCCTCTGTTTCCCACCAGGTCATATTTGAAGCGATATTGCACTTTCTTCCCGTAGTCAGGTCGATATATCCCAGCATCTGAATTTTCACGTCCCAGGGATCAAAGCCCTTTGTATGTATTGCCCCTGCGTGTTCGTCGCCTGTCACCACTATGAATTCGTGCAGCCCTCTTTCCTTGAATCTTTCAAGCTTTTCCTGTATGCCTATCTTTATGGGGTATGTCATTTTTGTCACTCCTTTTTTTGTTGTCTTTTATTCTACCGATTTCAGCGAGCCGATCATATCCACCTTTTTCAGGCTGAAATGCAGCGCACCGTTCACTGCCACTGTGAAGCAGGCGGTTATCAGCGCACCGTATATCACCGCACTCAACGTCAGCTCATGGTTGAACATGAGTATATCCACCTCCGCCGTCACCGTGACGAAATAGTGCAGCAGTCTTCCCAGCGGAAGCCCCGCAGCTATCCCCGCCGCCGCAGAGATAAGGTTCTCGCGGAGTATATAATCGTCTGTCTCTCTGTCAAAAAATCCCAGCACCTTGACCGTGGCTATCTCACGCAGCCTTTCGGTTATGTTTATGCTGGCAAGATCAAATAATACTACCGCCGCCAGCAGTCCCGCACTGAATATCAGCACTGCCACCAGTGTATTCAGGCTGTCGGTGGAATTAATAAAT
>NZ_CAMHRZ010000225.1 GCF_946187255.1 uncultured Ruminococcus sp. | reverse complement strand
CGGCAGAGGGCTTGCGACTGCCTGTCTTGACTATGCGCGTGAGATAGCGCAGCGGGAAAATTGTTATAAAATGATGCTTCTGACCGGTTCAAAAAAGGAAAGCACACTGAACTTTTACGAAAGGGCGGGATATAATAAAAACGACAAGACCGCATTCATAATGTGGCTGTAAATGCGGTGGTGAAAATAACAAACAGGGGAGAAGGTTCTATAGTTACTATAAAGGGGAATATCGGTTATCCTGCGCGGAGGTTTACAGCGCTGTGATATGTTCAATTATTGGCTTGAAACGATAGGAGGACTTGAAATGATATTAGAGATCGAGTATTACAAAGCAGATACCCAGCTAGTAGGCAAGACAAGGCATTTTTCCGAGGTCAGTGATCAATTGAAAAAAGCAGAGGACCTTCATGACAGAGAGCAGGATAATTTTGTTGAATTGTTATGCAGGATGTTCGGGTGGACGGAGATCGAAACATTTGTAAGACCCGATCTGATATACGACAGAGACATAAAAAAGCTGTTAAGCACCGGTCAGCACTGATCGGATGAATAAGGAGTTGATATTGATGCTTGAAACGATCGAGCAAAGAAAAACAAGAAAGGCTGACGCGATGGACGAGCTGACAGCCATGCGAAATGAGCTTATAGACCTGGCTAATGCTGTAAAGGCGGCAAAGATACCCGTCATTATCACTATTGACGGCTGGTCGGCAGCAGGGAAGGGCTCGCAGATCGCAAAGCTGATAAAGTATATGGATCCGCGTTTTTATGACGTTGAGTCGATACGCACACCGAACGAGATCGAAAGACGCAAGCCCTGGATGCACCGTTTCTGGCAGAGACTCCCGAAGCACGGGGAATTCCTGATACTCGACGGCAGCTGGTACAGAGATACAGTCAACGCCTATATGTTTGATGAGATCAGCAAGAACGAGTATAAGAAAAGGATAGCTGATATCAACACCTTTGAACGTCAGCTTGCGGATGACGGATACCTTATCATCAAATTCTTCCTGCACATCACAAAGGATGAGCAGTCAAGGCGCTTACAGAAATTGTCAGGCTCGGAGATAACCCGCTGGCGTGTCAACGCACAGGATATTATTAACAACGAGAATTACGAAAAGTTCTTCAAGCGCTATGATAAGACGCTGACGAATACCAATACCGCTTTCGCTCCCTGGCATATCATCGCGGCAAACGATAAGGTGACGGCGCAGTTCTCCATAATGATGACCGTGACCAATGCCATAAAGGGTGCGTGCGCGGCTAAGGAAGAGGGCAGGCAGTTCTTTGACAAGCCCGAGTTCCCTGTGATAGAATACGAGAAGCCCGAGCTTAAGATGGCTAAATTCAAAAAGCTGTCCGATGTGGATATGAACAAGTCTCTTACCGATGAGGAGTATGCAGCAAAGCTGGAGAAGTATCAGACCCGCCTGTTTGAGCTTCAGAACCGCTGCTATCAGAAGAAGATACCTGTTATCATAGCCTACGAAGGCTGGGATGCAGGCGGAAAAGGCGGCAATATCAAGCGTGTGGCTTCCGCACTTGACCCCAGGGGCTATGAAGTTAAGCCCATAGCTGCTCCCGAGCCATCGGAACTGGCAAGGCACTATCTATGGCGTTTCTGGACAAGGCTGGAGAACGACGGACATTTTACCATATTTGACCGCACCTGGTACGGCAGGGTAATGGTTGAGCCCATCGAGAAGATAACCCCGCAGGAACGCGCTGATATGGCTTATCAGGAGATAAACGAGTTTGAATATCAGCTGACCGAATGGGGCGGCGTTGTCATTAAATTCTGGATCAATATCGACAAGGACGAACAGTACCGCCGTTTCAAGGAACGTGAGGAGACACCCTCAAAGCAGTGGAAGATAACCGAAGAGGACTGGCGCAACCGCGAAAAATGGGACGAATACGAAAAAGCGGTGGATCGCATGGTGGAGCTGACCTCAACGAATTATGCTCCCTGGACTATAATCGAGGGCAATGACAAGAAGTATGCCCGTATCAAGGCTCTTAAAACGATATGCAAGCGTCTGGAGGACAGACTGCTGGAGCTTGACAGGATATAAGGATATAAAGAAAAATGCAGAGTTTTCACGCTCTGCATTTTTTGTTAGTCATAGAATTTATTCGTCCACATTGATGACACCGTTTGAACGGAGCTGTCTGAGGAAAGTGAACCTCGCAATATCCTTGTATTCGGGCTTTATCATGTAGTACATATAGTGCTCCATCAGATTGAAGGTCTCAAAGGTCCTGCCCTCGATCTTGAACTGATTGAATCCCATAGGAACGTATTTGTTCCATATATCATCGGGAGTGATATGTGTACTCAAATTCTGTATATCAAAAATAGTCCTGCTTACACTGGGACAGTTTACGAACTGCATGATCTCAGGGTGCTGTTCCACCAGCTTTTCGGCGGAATAGTCGGCATTACCGTATTTCTTTGCGAAGTTGGCATAATCTATCTGCTGAAGACCGATTATCCTGTAATGCTCGGAACGTCTTTTACAGCCGGGCTCACAGCAGGCATTTACCAGTATCTCGCACTTTTCTTTATCGGGGATCTTTTCAAGTATATCGAACTTGTTATTCAGATCATAGTCAATGACAACTATATGGTAATCCTTTTCGATCTCCGAATACAAAGCATCGGGGTCGGTGATGCGCTTGCAGGTGGAGCTTGTCAGCTTGTATTTAGGGTAGTTTTTCCTTATATAGTCCTCCAGGATCGGGGAGAATACTATCGCTTCATTAAGACCGTTATTGGCGATATTCATCACCATATTGCAAAAATCATCACTGAGATGTTTTTTCTCTATCATGGGATTTGTAAAAGTAAATCTGAGCGGTATGTCCCTCTCGTTAAAAGAATTGGTAACGACCTTTACGAATTCCTTGCTGCTTACACCGCCCTGCATACGACCGCCGTTCCACAGCGACGGCGGAAAACAGCCGTACACGGAAGCGATCTCCACGCCATCACGGAAATACTCGGGACATCGTTTCAGCATCTCCGCAAAGATAAGATTGAATTTGAAATGACCGGCAAAATCCGGTAAATGGAATCTTACTTTCATTTATAATTTTCCTTTCGTCTTTTTGCGGGAGACTTTCCCGCGTCCTAAAGATAGGATGTCTTTTGAATATTATACCATACCCGTATAAAAAAATCAATACCAAAATGCAAAAGTACACAAAACGAAAGGGTCATAAGATATCTAATTCAGCATATTTTTTCAAGGTTTTCCCGAATTGCTTTCAGTGTTTTCTTTTCAAGCCTTGAAATGTACGACTGCGAGATCCCCACAGTCTGTGCTACTTCTTTCTGGGTCATCTCCCTGTGCCCGTTCAGCCCGAAGCGCATTTCCATTATCAGCTTTTCGCGTTCACCCAGCTTGTCTATCTCACGGCGGAGGAGCTTTTTTTCGACCTCGTTCTCTATGCCCTTGTGTACACTGTCCTCTTCCGTTCCCAGTATGTCCGAAAGCAGCAGTTCATTTCCGTCCCAGTCGGTGTTCAGCGGTTCGTCTATGGATATCTCGTTGCGCCGCTGAGATGCTTTGCGCAGAAACATAAGTATCTCGTTTTCTATACATCTCGATGCGTAAGTTGCCAGCTTGATATTCTTATCGGGACGGAATGTATTCACCGCCTTGATAAGCCCGATGGAACCTATTGAGATAAGATCCTCCATGCCTACGCCTGTGGCTTCAAATTTCTTGGAAATATATACCACCAGCCTGAGATTGTGAACTATCAGCAGTTCGCGGGCTTTTTTCTCATCTGTCGCAAAAAGCTCGAAGGTACGGGCTTCTTCCTCTTTTGTAAGGGGCGGCGGCAGCTGATCGGCTCCGTTTATATAGTCCACACTGTCAGTGCAGCCTGTCATTTTCATAATCAGTTCGTTCAGTTTTGTAATGATACTCATTTCTTCTCCTTTCATTCCAGTACAGTGGGGTCGAATATTGCACGGCTGTGATCACGGTCGGATGGTCTTATACCCACACAGCAGCGTATCTCGCTCTCGTTGCCTCTGCTGTCGGTTATCGTTACCTTTCCCTTTGATGTTACCGAGATCAGTCCGTTTCCGTTTATGGTGGTATATGGTGTCAGCCTGAAGCCTTTGTCTGCTATCTTCGCGGGATCATCAAGAGAATAGTGGCAGTACATATCATCGCAGCAGAATATCACAACAGGCAGTCCCGTAAAGCTGTCACACAACCTGTTGCCAGTATCCGCAATGGCAGGCAGCCTGACTTCATAGTCGCCGCTTCGGTATATTGCTTCGTATTGATCCGACCTTTTGCGGATGTGCCTTGTTATCATTTCATACAGCGTCAGCAGAATGTACGCAGTTATAAGCGCAGCAGTAAGACGAAGCAGGGAGATATCAAAGTATGTAGTGTAGTTGCGGACATAGATGATCCTGCTGTCCGAAAGCTCCCAGTATATTATGATAATACCCGTATAAGCGACTCTTACTGCAAGCCATACCACCGTACATCTGAAAAAACTGCCCGCATTGCCGAAGCCTGCGGCGATAACAAGGGTCAGTATTACACCCGTAAATTTTGCAATGGTTATAAGCAGCGCCCCGATAAATGTCCCGCCGTCAGCAAAGAAAAGCAATGAAAGCAGTCCGCCGAAAAGACAAGCCGCACACAGCCTGCCTTTGTTCAGCCTGCGGTGAGTGAGCTTTGCTGCCGTTTGCAGGTATACAAGCTCCGTCAAACAGTTTGTAACGATAAGCACATCAGCATATATCTTCATTTTCACACCGTCCTCCCGTTTATGATTATATACGCTTTCGTTACAGAAATCTGTCGTTTGATATACCGACAAAGGGTCGAAAAAGTACAAAAAAACTCCCCGCCGCGAAAAACCCGCAGCAGGGGAGTTACAGTTGATAATATATGTGTCGGACAGAAAAATATGCTCGTCATTTGCTCCGTATGTTACCGAGTGCCATTTTCGTCCTATAACAAAAGTCGGTGACGTGACAAGCAGTCCGCCCGAGGACTATTTGTCCTCGAAAAATACCTTGAATGCCTTGTATGCCATGTAGGTGTCCAGCTTTGAGGTGATCTCAAAGGGGGCGTGCATCGAAAGTACGGATACTCCCACATCGATAACATCGAAGTCGAGATTTGCGATGAACTGTGCAACAGTTCCGCCGCCGCCCGCATCGACCTTTCCGAGCTCACCTGTCTGCCAGATAACACCATTGCTGTCAAACAGTCTTCTTATTCTGCCCACAAATTCGGCAGAAGCATCAGATGTGCCCGACTTGCCTCTTGCGCCTGTGAACTTTGTGGCTACCACACCGTAGTTCAGCTGTGAACAGTTGCGTACCTCAAAGGGCTCGATGAAAGTGGGGTCTACCGCCGCATTAACATCAGCGGAAAGGCACTCCGACTTGCTCATCACGTTCCTGCCGTTCACGCCGTATACTTCAGCCAGATCGCAGATAAAGTAGGGGAGATACGAGCTGTTGAGACCTGTATTACCGTCGCTTCCTGTCTCTTCCTTGTCAGTGAGGACAGTCATGCAGGTATACTCGGGTTTTTTGAGTGAGAGAGCCGCTTTCAGAGCAGTGTATGCGCATACTCTGTCGTCCTGACCGTAGGAACCGATCATGCTCCTGTCAAAGCCCACATCCACAGCCTTGAATGCAGGTACAGCCTCCAGTTCCGCAGAAATGAGATCATCCTCGATGATGCCGTACTTCTCGTTCAGGATA
>NZ_CAMHRZ010000224.1 GCF_946187255.1 uncultured Ruminococcus sp. | reverse complement strand
AGCCTTGTAAGCCGCCATCGTCTTTTCACGCAGTCCGCCAATGGGCAGAACCTTGCCCGTCAGGGTTATCTCACCCGTCATAGCCACATCAGCGCGTACCTTTCTGCCGCTGAGTGCTGAAACTATGGCAGTTATCATGGTCACGCCCGCAGATGGACCATCCTTCGGCACCGCGCCTTCGGGTGCATGTATATGCATATCCTTTTTCTCGTAGAATTCCTTGTCGATGCCGTATTCATCGGCAATGCTGCGGCAGTAGCTCACAGCTATCTTCGCAGACTCCTTCATGACATCGCCCAGTGAGCCCGTAAGCTCCACCTTGCCCTTGCCATCCAGCACGAGGACTTCCAGCGGCATAAGCACACCGCCAACAGCAGTCCAGGCAAGACCGTTTACACAGCCCACCTGATCTTCCTTTGTGGAATCATCGGGAAGATACTTGATATGGCCGAGATAATCGGGTATATTCTTCGCGTTGAATACGACCTTTTCCGCATCCTTTTCCACGATATCCCTTGCAGCCTTGCGGCACAGGGAGCCTATGGTCCTTTCCAGCGTTCTTACGCCCGCCTCGCGGGTATAGCCGTCTATCAGCTGATAGATGCCGTCATTGGTCAGCTTCATCATAGATGAATTCAGACCGTGCTTTTCCAGCTGCTTCTTCACCAGATGCTTTTTGGCGATATTGAACTTTTCCTCGCGGGTATAGCTGGAAAGCTCAATGACCTCCATTCTGTCCAGCAGCGGTGCAGCCACAGTATCAAGGGTATTCGCAGTCGTGATGAACAGCACGTTGCTCAGGTCGTATGGCACCTCGGCATAGTGATCGCGGAAAGCATTGTTCTGCTCGCTGTCAAGCACTTCAAGCATAGCCGACGAGGGGTCGCCCCTGAAATCGTTGCTCATCTTGTCGATCTCATCCAGCAGCATGACAGGATTGCATGAACCCGCCAGCTTCATGCCGTTGATGATACGTCCGGGCATTGCGCCCACATAAGTCTTTCTGTGACCTCTGATATCGCTCTCATCACGCACGCCGCCCAGTGACACACGCACGAACTTCCTGTTAAGCGCCCTTGCCACCGACTTCGCCACCGAGGTCTTGCCGACACCGGGAGGTCCTACAAGGCAGAGTATCTGCCCCTTGATATCGGGAGTAAGCTCTCTTACAGCAAGGTTCTCGATGATCCTTTCCTTGACCCTTTTAAGACCGTAGTGATCCTTATCGAGTATGCCCTGCGCCTTTTTGACATCGGTGGTATCCTTAGTGAACACGCCCCAGGGCAATGCAAGTACGGTATCGAGATAACCTCTGATAACGACAGCTTCCTGAGAGGACCCCGCCATTCTCGACAGGCGCTTAACTTCCTCGTTCAGCTTTTCCTTGACCTCATCGGGTGCCTGCATCTCCTCGACCTTTTCGTAGTAGCGCTGTATCTCGCCCTCATCGGAGCCATCAAAACCGCCCTCGCCCAGTTCGTTCTGGAGAGCCTTTATCTGCTCGCGGATATAGTATTCCCGCTGATTATCCTCTATCTGGTTCTGTACCTGTTCATGTATCTCCTTTTCGAGAGAGAGCACATCTATCTCCCTTGCGAGTATAGTCATGAGCAGCACCAGCTTTTCGCCTGCGGAGCCTGCTTCCAGAAGCGCCTGTCTGTCCATGAAGGAAAGAGGCACATTGAATGCCACTGCTTCAAAAAGCTCCTCCGAAGTCTTTGCGCCCATTACGGAATTGTATATTTCCTGAGGCATTTTCGGCATAAGGGTAGAGTACTCCTCAAACGCCTTGCGAACCTCGCGCTCTACAGCTTCAAGCTCATGTACATAGAGCTTATCCTTTGAATAATTGGGGACAGGCTTTATTACCGCCTCATAGCAGTCCTCATGCACCAGCATATCCACCAGCTTCGCCTTGCGAACGCCCCTTACCATGCATCTGCACACACCGCCGGGACTCTTTATCACCTGACGTATATTAGCGACTGTTCCGTACTTGAACATATCCTTCTTTTCGGGAGATTCCAGATTTACGTCCTTCTGCGCACACAGAAAAACATCTCCGCTGAACTCGTTCCTTGCATTATGCAGGCTCTGAACGGACATCTCCCTGCCAACATCAAAATTGACGCTCATGCCGGGAAAAACGACCAGATCTCTCGTAGGTATCATCGGCAATACTGTGCCGTTTTTTATCTCACTTCGCTTCTCCATAAAAGCTCCTTTCGTCCGACTCTATTCTTATAGAACCATTATAACACAAATCCCGTCTCATTGCAAGAGGTAAAAAAACACAGAGGCAAAAGCTGATGCTCTTACCTCCGCACCTATAAAACAGAGGTATCCCGAAGGATACCTCATAAGATCATATTAGTCAGCTACATAAGGCAGCAGAGCAACGTGTCTAGCTCTCTTGATAGCCTTTGTCAGCTCTCTCTGATGATAAGCGCAGGTGCCTGTTACACGGCGGGGCAGTATCTTAGCCCTTTCGGTCATGCACTTTCTGAGCTTTGTGATATCCTTGTAATCGATCTTTTCAGCTCTGTCAACGCAGAACATACAAACCTTCTTGCGGCCCCTCTTTACGGGTCTGCCGCCGGTTCTTTCCTTCTCCATGGTATTTTCCCTCCTCGTTAAGGAATTAACTTAAAATCCGATATTAATGATCTGATCAGAACGGTACTCCGTCGTCCGAGATAACATCCTCGAACTCGTTCAAGTCACCTATACTCAGCGCGTCATTTGACGGTGCCTGATTATTGTTGTTGAAATTGCCCTGATTGCCGCCGTTATTTCCGCCGTAACCGCCGTTGCCGCCGAAGTTGCCCCCGTTATTGAAGCCGCCTCCGTTGTTGAAACCGCCGTTACCGCCGTTTGAGTAGCCGCCGTTGTTATAACCGCCGTTGCCGCCGTTAAATCCGCCGCCATTGCCGCCATAACCACCGTTGCCGCCATTGCCATAGTTCTGCGAATAATATCCGCCTTCCTGCTTAGGCTCACCGGTAAACGAAACATTATCGACCCAAACTTCGACTGTATAGTGCTTTACGCCGTTTTTATCATCATAAGAGCCTGTTCTGAGACTTCCTTCAAGAGCGATCATTCTGCCCTTTCCGAAATATCTGCTTATAAACTCAGCTCTCTGATTCCAGGCAATACAGGTAATGAAATCAGTCTGACGTTCAGCACCCTGTTTAGCAGGCGCTCTGTCAACCGCAACATTGAACCTCAGCACAGCAGAACCTGTCTGTGTCTGTCTCACTTCAAGATCATGTGTGATCCTACCCATTAAAATAACTCTGTTCAGCATGCTCCTAGTTCCTTTCAAATACAATTCTCATTCATCTGTTTGCTGAATACCTCTGTTTGTCCCTTATTACTTAGTTGTGATAAGGAAACGGATAACGCCGTCGGTGATGCCCAGTACTCTCTCCAGCTCTGCGGGGAATTCGGTCTTGCTGTTGAAAGACCACAGTACATAGGTGCCCTCTGTCTCGTAGTTGATTTCGTAAGCCAGCTTGCGCTTGCCCCATACGTTCAGCTCTACGTTCTCGGCATTAGCCTTGATCATGTCATCGAACTTTGTAGTCAGCGCGTTAACGCCTTCCTCATCGAGCTTCTGGCTGAATATTACCATAGCCTCATAGTTCTCACTGATCTTTGCCATTTCTGTACACCTCCTTTTGGATTTCGCCTGCGCAAAATTGCACAAGCAAGGATTAACTCATATATTATAGCACAAGCCGCCGTATCTGTCAATAGCACGGCGGCTTAAATTATAAACTTTTTGTTAATTTTATATTATCTTGCCCAGCAGCACTACCACACCGAAGGACACGATAGTATATATCAGAAAGCCAAGCAGCACATATCCCAGGGAAGTTCCTCCCGTCAGGATTATCTCCCTGTTGACATCGTCATCCGACTTGCCCTCCGAATTTTCGTGGATGCGCAGTATATCGCGCTTTGCCTGCTTGTAGTAAAGATAGTTCGCAAAGAACCCCGCCAGCAGTTTCAGCACCATAGTCATATACAGCACTACCTGCGTCAGCAGTACAAAATCCCGGGATTTTGTATCTATGCCGAGATCTATCTTTATATCGTACTCGCCGCTGGCAAGCATGGTTATCATATCGGGCACACTCAGCAGTGCCATGATTATTACAGCCGCGATGCCCCAGCCCTTCATCTTGCGGTACATGAAGTATACCGGCGTGAACAGGAAGGCAAATATATTCATGGATATCTTCTTCCCCGTTTTCCCGAATTTTATAAAGCTCGGCAGGAAACCGATGGGATTTGTGCCGATATATCTCGCCAGATCTCCCAGCTTGACACCGTCGATATCCGAATCCTGATTGAGCATAACGGGTGTAACACCTGTGCCGCCCACAGGACCGTTCATACCCGGCGCGTAATTCTGCCGCACCTGCTGATCCTGACCGTTTCCCGGTTCATTGAAGGGGCGCGGTGTTTCCATATTCACCAGCGGAGTGCCGCACTGCTCACAGTAGCGCAGGTCAGGGTCGTTCTCGGCACCGCATCTGATACACCTTTTCTTAGCGGATGCAGGAAACACAGGCGTTTCATCGGGTGCGTCGGGAAGCCAGCCTATCCCCTTGTCGTGAAGGGCAGCATTTATGCATTTTCCTTTTTCTAGATAACAGCTTCTGTGATACGGTGTACCGCAGTCAGGACATACGACTATATCGTCGTCATCCGTGAAGCGTTTACCGCAGCAGATGCAGGTTGAACCTGTATATTTTGACATTCTACTTATCCTTTCCGTTTTACGGGATATGATACTACATTTTTTATATTATACCACAGGCTCCGCAAAAATGCAAGAGCTTTTTTCTCCCGCCTTCGGCACCCTGCTTTCTTCTGTTAACAATAATTAAAAGATCATCGTGTGTCTTTACTTTTATATTGATATGTGGTATAATATACCCAATACAAAACCGGAAAGGAAAATGCATTATGACTTACAAGGAAGAATTTATCAGGTTCATGGTTGACAGCGG
The DNA here is from genome assembly GCF_946187255.1 of uncultured Ruminococcus sp. Classification (GTDB taxonomy): domain Bacteria; phylum Bacillota; class Clostridia; order Oscillospirales; family Ruminococcaceae; genus Hominimerdicola. The sequence continues at coordinate 806 of NZ_CAMHRZ010000224.1, read as the reverse complement.
TGTGCTGACTTTCGGTGATTTCACCCTTAAAAGCGGCAGAAAAGCGCCTTACTTCATCAACTGCGGCAATTACAAGACAGGCGCACAGCTGGCTAAGCTGGGCGAGTATTATGCCGAGTGCATAAAAGCCAATGATATCCCCGTTGAGACACTGTTCGGACCTGCTTACAAGGGCATACCCCTTGCGGTATCCGCTGTAGTGGCACTGAGCAACAAGTTCGGCTATGATGTATCCTACTGCTTTGACAGAAAGGAAGCAAAGGATCACGGTGAGGGCGGAATGTTCGTAGGCAAGAAGCTGACCGACGGCGAAAAGGTAGTTATCATCGATGACGTTATGACTTCGGGCAAGGCACTGGGCGAAAGTATGCCCAAGCTGAAGAGCGCTGCAAATGTGGATGTTACAGGTATGGTCATCACCGTTGACCGTATGGAAAAAGCACTCAACACTGAGCTTTCCGCAGTACAGCAGGCTTATAAGGACTACGGCGTCAAGGTATACTCCATCGTCAATATCAACGATATCATCAAGGCGATAGAGGACGGCATAGTTGACGGCAAGGACTATCTCGAAAAGATGAAGGCTTACCGCCACGAATACGGCGTAGAGGGCTGATGTTGCCGAATTTAGTAAAAGTTACAAAATGACATCATTTGTAATCCAAATGACACTATATGTAATATCTTTGTTCTTGTAAATATTACAAAAATGTATTATAATATGCAATGTAGAACAAAGAAAGAAAAGAATGAACACTAAGAATTACTCTTAGCTCGTTTCATCCTCTCCAAAATTTTTACACAAG
>NZ_CAMHRZ010000223.1 GCF_946187255.1 uncultured Ruminococcus sp. | reverse complement strand
TTTCCTGAGGGATACTGCAGCAGAGCAGTTTTATCCTTATTGAACAATACTCCGTCATCAGACGAATAATTGCTGTTTTTCTCATCCACATCGATGCTTTTCAGTTTAATACAATTAGCAAATGCTGCTTTTTCAATACTTGTAACACTTGCGGGTATATTTATCTTTTCAAGACTTCCGCACACCGAAAAAGCGTCACGGCAGATCCTTGTCAGACCATTCGGCAATGTAACATCTGTCAGACTTGAACAGCCCGAGAATGCATTGAAGCTGATGGTTGTAACACCTTCGGGTATCTCCACGTTTTTAAGTTTAACGCAGTTAGCGAAAACCTGTTCTGATACTGTATCGATACCCTTAGGCAGCTTCACGCTTGTGAGACTTGCGCAGTTTACAAATGCTGCGACATCTATCTCCTCAACACTGTCGGGTATATCCACGCTTTCAAGGCTCGTACAGTAACTGAAAGCACCGTGCCCGATATATATAACACTGTCGGGTATCGATACCGATGTCAGGACCGGACAGTTTTCAAAAGCATTATTACCGATCCTTGTTACAGGCAGTCCGTCGATAGTTTCGGGTATGATGACTTCAGTAGCTGTGTTTTTGTGCTTGTAACCGTATATCTCTACACCCTCATCTTCAATGGTAGTGTAATTGAAATCACTGTCGTAATCATCGTCCTCCCAAGACGACGTTTCTTCGTCAAAGCTGCCTGCGCACGCAGTTATCGCACCCTGCCCGACAACTGCTTTCTGCGGCATATAACCCGCTGTACCGAACACCACTGTGTCAGCACATACAGATGCTGCAATTCTTTTGATCATTGAATATACCTCCCAAATAAATAATCAGGATGAACCCCCGTTCATCCATACCGCATACTTACCCCACGAAAATGCAAATTGGTGAATATCACTCAATCGAAGCAATGCAAATTGGAATAAGTTACTGTTTCTTATTATACTCGTATAACTGATTTTGTCAAGAATATAAGCAAATTACTTTTTTTGAGTATAAAATTCTGCATTTTATACAATATTTTATTAACTCTTGGCCTAAAGGCATAACATGAAATATATCTATTATTTGGTAAAATGACAGAGAAACATAACTCTGATGTCCTTCTGAATAAGCATAAAGGCACCCATCGGGTGCGCGATACGCCTTACCGGTGAGTGCCTTAGTATAGACTATTTAATTACTGTTTGCCGCTGACCATACGTTTCAGCAGTATAAGATCATGTACGCTTATCTTGTCATCCATGTTGACATCAGCCTGAGAAGCGTCTGTCAGACCGCTCTTCTTGACGATATATCTGTGCAGCATGGTAACGTCAGCATTATCTACTACGCCGTTTGCGTCCACATCGCCGTGAGGCAGTGATGAGAGAGAATTAAAGGCAGTTTTTGCCAGAGGTTCCAGTACATACGCTGTCTCCTGACCGACGGAGTCCACAAGGGTGTAGCTGCCGTCCTTGTTGCACTTTATATTGTAATTTATTGTCCTGCCGTTTTCTTCGGTGAGGGCATACCTGCCGTCACTGAGATGCTTTATCGAACGTTTGCCAATCACCTTACCGTCGGAAATTCGGCGCAGGCTGTACACGCCGTCATTAACAGCGGGACACACAGGCGTTACGGAGAACAGCTGGCAGTCGAACGCCTTGTAAGGATACTGCGCGATATTTCCGCCGTTTGCCTTTGACCATTCAAACACATCGAGGGAGCTGTTTCCGCCCGAACATTTTGACAGGAATGCGTAATAGCCGTTATTCTCTACCACCTTGAAAAGCTGATTGTCTCCGCCCGTATATGTGGCAAGCTCCACATTCGTGCCGTCGGCAGCGGTATTTGATGCCACAGATATGACCTTTGATTCGTCACCCACCGATGCGATGCGGCACCAGCCGCCGTCCTCTGCGATGATACGGAACTGCTGAGCAAAGCAGCCGTTTTGCTCCCACTGCTGTATATTAGTGCCGTCAGCGGTCTTGCCGTTGGGCAGGTCGAGGGAGAGGTCGCTGTTCTTGTTGACGATATAATAGCTTATCCCCGAAAGGAGTTCGGTATCGCTCAGCTTCAATGCGGTACCCGGTCTTTCATTCTTCAGGGAATCGGTGTTATACACAAGGTCATAGGATGTATTGGTGAAGTCGCCCGTCCATGCACGATCACTGCCTGTGAAGCGGTCATTCTTAGCGCCCCATACAGTCTGGTTGTTGCTGCCCACTGCGGTAAAGCTCATGACCTTTGTTCCCTTTTCGTTTTTGCCTGCGTAGAAATAACCCTTATAGGTCTTGCCGTCGATAATAAGGGTGGCAGAAGCGTCGGAAGCTGCCTGCTTCCATGTGCCCTTAGCGTCACCCGATATAGTACCGTCGGAATTAAGGTATATATTCTTATAGCTGATGATATTGCCGTCTGTTGAATTGCCGTGATTGATATATTCGTATTTGCCGACAATATCACTCTCATTGTAACCGCCCTTTGAGAGCTTATCGCCTGCGTATTCAAAGGGTGTCACAACAGGCCAGCCGTCCGCGTTGAAATACATCTGATGAACTCGCACCTGATGGATCTCGTAGCCGTCATCAAATCTGGTGTGATATAACAGGTACCACTGACCGTCATCATCCCGAAGCACCGAATTATGACCGCAAGCCATATATGCCTGATCCAGTGTGGAGAACTTGTAGTTGCCCATCACCTTTAATCCCACCGAATCAAGGTTTGTATTAGAGTTCAGCACCGCAGGATTGCCTGCCGCATCAACAAAGGGTCCTAAGGGCGACTTTGAACGAGATACACGCATATTGTATCCACCGTTTGAAGTCAGACCGCCGTAGGTCGTCCATAGGTAGTAGTAGCCCGTATCCGCATTGTATTCGATAAAGGGGCCTTCACCCGATTTGCCGTAGCCGCCGGCTATCTTCGTGCCAAAATAGCTGTCCACCATCCTGCCGTCGGAGGTAGTACCCGTTTTCGGGTGGATGCACTGACCTGTTGTCGGGTCTATCTCCAGTGTGAAGATACCGCCAGACCAGGAACCGTAGGTCATATACATCTTACCGTCAGTGCCGTAATAGATAGTGGGGTCAATGGCATTTGGGAAAAGCTGGTTGTTGAAATCGTGCTTGTTGAACCAGCTGTTGTTATAAGTGACCTCACCCTTTGCAATGAGCTCATCGATATTGGTGGAGGTGTATTTGCGGTTGACGCTTTTGGTGGAGCTGGTAACATAGCTGTCGGTATCAAAAAATCCCGAATATATCAGGGTATCACCGAAGGTATAAGTGCCCTTGATGTTCTTTGACCAAGCATAGCATATCACCGAACGCTTGTAGGTGGAGCTGGTGCAGAAGTACATGACGTAAGCGCCCTTGCTGCCATCGGGACATCTGAACTCGGGGTTCCAGATAACATCGGGTGCCCACACCGCAAAGCCTCCGGCGCAGTCCTCCAGGTCCTCCCCTGCCCATGCAAAGGCTTTTTTAAGGTTTTCGGAAAGGTTGCCGAACTCAACATTATTTGTCCTTGCGTAGCCGTTCGAGAATGTATCCCAGTTCATAAGATCGCTTGACTGCGCCGCATCGATATGCGAGCCGAAGACATAATACATCCCGTTATCTTTGATGACAGAGGGGTCATGTACGGATACCCGCCGTCCCGCCGCATTTGCCATAATACTGCTCATACAGGAGACAGACAGACCTGCCGCCAGCAGAACAGCACTTATCCTGTGCTTTTTCATTATGATTCCTCCCGATCAGATTTTAAGATCCATAGTTCTTGATGATTATTTATTGTCCATACGTTCATGAAGATTTTTATTATTATATCATATAAAAAATACATTTGCAATAACATTTTCAGTCATTTTGATGACATTTTTGGTCAAAAGTAATTATCGCACAACTTAATATTACAAAGCTGAAAAAGTATATTATAACTGCTGATAATTATATGTTTCTTTTCGTTAATTATATTGACAAAGAAACAGTCTTATGTTATAATACTTTCAAAAGAAACAATTTACGCTGTGCTTTAAGCACTATCGCGTAAATAACGAGAAAACAAAGGAGGCAAATATGATCTCAAAGAAAATAAGAGCGCTCGCTGCTGCAATGGCGGTGTGTATAATATCAGCTATACCCGCATCAGCTGCGGATGTCGATCTTTCAAACCCCGACAAGACGACAAATGTCCGCACAAACAAGCCCTATATCCAGTTTGATATTGTGAGCGACGAGGATATAGATGCACGCAGCATATATCTGGATATCAAGGACAAGAACGGAGAGGTGGTCGCATCCTGTACTGTGGCAAACAACCCCGAAAACAAGAACAGGTTTGCTTATGTTGCTTTGCATACTAAAACAGACTTTTTTGTTCAATATATCGGGAAATGATCATGGGAGGATAAAAGGATTACTGTCAAATAAGGATATGGCTGAGTTTTTAAGCATTGACACCGATTCCGAAAATGATCCTCAGGACAAATTATATTATATAAGCGAGACCTACGGTCCTTCGACATTCCGTCCTGTAAAGGACAATCAGTATCTTCTGTATCCCGACAACGATATCTACCACACCAAAAGCGACACATCGGGATTTGATGTGGTGGAAACTATCACTGTACCCGCCAACAAAGTATTTGTCGATGTGGACAGCAGATATGTCGCCTTGAATGACAGACACACAGACCTGTACCTTTCGGGCAGATACTAAAAACTGAACAGCGATTACAACAGTTGGACAAATAGGCTGTCTATGTATGAAAATGCGGGCAAGAGAGTATACTTCAACGCTGAAACGGGCAAGCATTATGTCATGACCGCAGGCGGGAACGGCGGCGGTAATTACCTTGAGGTATACGACCACGAGACAAAGTACAACTAGATAAAGATAAAATTCGTTGACGCTTTTCCCGGCTTCTGTGACGAGAGCCTGACGTGGGAGCATAAGTTCTTTGATAAGACTTATAAAATGGATATGCGCGGCGACCAGTCAGAAGCCTGCTTCTCAGCGCTGTATCACAGCGGTGCGGCTGTATCGGCATCCTTACCCGACAAAGACGGATATATCTATATCTGGTTAAAGGAAGATGCTCCTCTGGCTTTTATGGGCTACAATTTCAACTTCCCGACCGGCGGCGGTGGAGGCTCTATGAAATATATGCATATTCCGATGACAGTAGAAAAGATACACTCTATGTTTGAATACCCCACAAAGAATTTCAGCCTGTACAATATCAAACCGGGCAAGTATACCGTTGAGATATCCGATGAAAAGCTGCGTGATCTTTACACTGTATCAAACAGCAAGTTTACCGTAAAAAACACACAGGATCTGCAATCCTTCAATTTCAAGATAGTCTCAAAGGGCTTTAAGCTAGGTGATGTAAACGGTGACGGCTGCATCACAGTAACGGATATCTCTCTGACGGAAGCGCATATAAACGGCAGAAGGGCTCTTTCTGCGGATGAAAAGAAACGTGCTGACACCAACCGCGACGGAGCGATAACCGTTACGGATGTATCAAAGATCGCGGCGCACGTCAAGGGTGTAAAAGCAATAGTATGATGTAAGTCTGTTTCATTCAGCGATATGTTCCCCTGTTCACGGAATTTTCTGTGAGCAGGGGTCATTTTTTATTGGGAATTTCGGTGATCGACTTATTTGCGGTGATGATGTATAATTACTGATAAAGGCAGGCGATCGGCTTGCTGATATGTTTTGCGAGGTGAGCCGTTTTTTTGCCCGTATTGACTTGATGAAACAGAAGGATTATGGTATAATGGAATGGAACGAAAAACGAATCTGAGAGGTGAAGCGAAATGCTCGAAACAAACAGATCAAAAATATAT